>JADGGV010000315.1 GCA_019689775.1 Gemmatimonadota bacterium | reverse complement strand
CGCGCCCCTGCCGAACATGACCCGGCGCGGCGCCGCGCGCGCGCCCCGCCTCGCCCGCGAGGGCGTCGACGGCGCCCACGACCTGCTCGTCGTGGTCGACGACGTCAACCTCGACGTCGGCCGGGCGCGCCTCCGCGCGCGGGGCAGCGCCGGCGGGCACAACGGCCTGAAGTCGATCGAGGCCGCGCTCGGTACGCGCGACTACCCGCGCCTGCGGATCGGCGTCGGCATGCCGCCGCCCGACGTCGACCTGGCCGCCTGGGTCCTCGCCCCGTTCGCGCCCGACGACGAGGCGAAGATCCGCGCGCGCATCCCCGACTACGTCGCCTGTATCACCGCCTGGCTCAGACACGGGACGGACGTAGCGGTACGCGAGTGTAACCGGTAACAGCCCCTATCCGCCGCGCGGCGCGGGGACCGGACGTGCCGCGCTCGGCACGCCCGCGGCCCGCGCGGCGCCCAACGGAGGTTCGCGTGAACGGACTCCTGATCTCCGCCGAGTGGTCGGCGCTCGTCGGTCTGCTCGGCCTCCTCACCGCGCTCGGCCTCTACGTCTACATCCGCCGACAGCCCGCGGGCACGCCGATCATGGAGGAGATCGCCGCCCGGATCCACGACGGCGCGATGGCCTTCCTGCGCCGCGAGTACTCCGTCCTCATCGCCTTCATCGCGGTCGTCGCCGGGCTCCTGGGGTGGGCCACGAACGGGCTCACCGCCGGCGCCTACGTCACCGGCGCCGCCAGCTCGATCCTGGCCGGCTACTTCGGCATGAACGCCGCGACGCGCGCGAACGTGCGCACCGCCGCCGCCGCCCTCCAGGCCGGCGCCACGCGCGCGCTCCGCGTCGCCTTCTTCGGCGGCGCCGTCATGGGCCTCTCCGTCGCCGCCCTTGGCATCGTCGGCCTCGGCATCTGGTACTTCTTCCTCGGCGGGACCGCCATCGCCGACGCCGACTTCGTCGCCTTCTCCGAGGTCGTCAGCGGCTTCGCCATGGGCGCCAGCTCCATCGCGCTGTTCGCCCGCGTCGGCGGCGGCATCTACACCAAGGCCGCGGACGTCGGCGCGGACCTCGTCGGCAAGGTCGAGGCCGGCATCCCCGAGGACGACCCGCGCAACCCCGCCACCATCGCCGACAACGTCGGGGACAACGTCGGCGACGTCGCCGGGATGGGCGCCGACATCTTCGAGAGCTACGTCGGCAGCGTCGTCGCCGCGATCGCGATCGGCGCCACGAGCCCGCTCTACGCGCTCAGCCGTCAGGCGGCCGTCGCGCTCCCGATCCTCACCATGCTCGTCGGCCTGATCAGCTCGCTCCTCGGGGTCGTGCTCATGCGGGTGCTCGAGCGGCTCAACCCCGCCGCCGCGCTCCGCAACCTGACTTTCATCGCCTCCGCCGGCTTCGTCGGCGTCATGTACGTCGTCGTCCGCCTTCTCGGCTTCCAGATCCAGGATCCCGGGAGCAGCAAGCAGTATCTGATCAGCGGGCCGTTCTGGGCGATCTTCGCCGGCGCCGTCGCCGGCGTCCTCATCGGCCTCGTCACCGAGTACTACACGGCCGCCCGCCCCGTCCGCCGCATCGCCGACGCGAGCCAGACCGGCTCCGCCACGAACATCATCGCCGGCCTCGCCGTCGGCATGGAGTCCACCGCCGCGCCGGTGCTCCTCATCGCGCTCGCCATCTGGGTCGCCTACTACTTCGCCGGCCTCTACGGCATCGGCATCTCCGCCGTCGGCATGCTCGCCACCGTCGGCGTCACCATGTCCGTCGACGCCTACGGCCCGATCGCCGACAACGCCGGCGGCATTGCCGAGATGAGCCGCCTCGGCCCCGAGGTCCGCAGCATCACCGACCGGCTCGACTCGCTCGGCAACACCACCGCCGCGATCGGCAAGGGCTTCGCCATCGGCTCCGCCGCGCTGACCGCGCTCGCGCTCTTCTCCGCTTACACCTCCGCCGTCGGCCTCGAGCACACCGGCCTCGACCTCATCAACCCCGAGGTCGTCATCGGGCTCTTCATCGGCGGCGTCGTACCCCTCTTCATCGCCGCCCTCACCATGACCGCCGTCGGCCGCGCCGCCGGCTCCATGGTCGACGAGGTGCGCCGGCAGTTCCGGGAGATCCCGGGCCTGCTCAAGGGGAACGCGCCCCCGGATTCCACCCGCTGCGTCGACATCGCCACCCGCGCGGCGCTCCGCGAGATGATCGCCCCGGGGCTCGTCGCCGTCGTGGTCCCCGTCGTCGTCGGGCTCATCAGCGTCCACGCGCTCGGCGGCGTCCTCGCCGGCGCCACCCTCGCCGGCGTCCTCCTGGCGCTCTTCATGGCCAACGCCGGCGGCGCCTGGGACAACGCCAAGAAGTACATCGAGGGCGGCGCCCACGGCGGCAAGGGCTCCGACAGCCACCGCGCCGCCGTCGTCGGCGATACGGTTGGCGACCCGTTCAAGGACACCTCGGGCCCGTCCATGAACATCCTCATCAAGCTCATGAGCGTCGTGTCCCTCGTGCTCGCCCCCTTCTTCGTCCGCGTCCACGGCATCCAGGGGACCGAGGCCGACCAGATGACGCTCCTCCACCACGTCGGCGAGCTCATCCGGTCCCTCCTCGCATGAGCGCCCGCGACCTCTCCTTCGAGCGCGTCGTCGCCTTCGCGGCGGACCTCGTCCGCATCCCGTCGCTCCCCGGGAACGAGCGCGACCTCGCCGCGCGCGTCCGCCACGAGCTCGACCACCTCGGCTTCGCCGACGTCCGCATCGACGAGCTCGGCAACGTCATCGGCGTCGCGCCCGGCCGCGGCGCCGCTCCGGCCGTCATGCTCTCGTCGCACCTCGACATGGTCGACGTCGGCGACCCCGCCTCCTGGGAGTACCCGCCCTTCGGCGGACTCGTCGACGGCGGCTTCCTCCACGGCCGCGGCGCCATGGACATCAAGGGGCCGCTCGCGCTCCAGACCTACGCCGCCGCCCACTTCCTCGATCACCCCGCCGATGGCGACGTCATCGTCGCCCACACCGTCTTCGAGGAGCGCGGCGGCTGGGGCATGGACGCGCTCATGCGGTCCGGTACGCTGCGCCCCGGCGCCGTCATCCTCGGGGAAGCCACCAACGGCGACATTTGCCTCGGCCACCGCGGGCGCGCCGAGCTCATCGTCGAGATCCAGGGCGTTGCCGGCCACGCCAGCGCTCCCGAGCGGGCCCGCAACCCCCTCGACGCGCTCCCCGACGTCATCCCGGCGCTCCAGGAGTTCGCCGCGCGCCTCCCGTTCGCGCCGATCCTCGGCAAGGCCACGCTCGCGCCCACCGCGGTCGAGACGCTCCCGCGCAGCCGCAACGTCATCCCCGACCGCGCCCGCGTGATCGTCGACTGGCGCACCCTCCCGGGCCTCTCCGCCGAGGACGCCCGGCGGACGCTCGAGGACTTCCTCCGCCCGCGCATCCGCCTCCCCGAGGGCTGCGCCCTCGACGTCCGCTTCGCGACCGAGCACCAGCGGTCGTACACCGGCCTCGAGCGCGAGCGCGACCTCTTCACCCCGGGCTACCTCCTCGCCCCCGACCACCCCGTCGCCGTCGCCGCCGCCGCCGCCGCACGCGCCGGCCTCGGCCGCGAGCCCGCGCTCCGACCCTGGACCTTCGCCACCGACGGCGGACACACCTGTGGCGAGCACGGCATCCCGACCATCGGCTTCGCGCCCGGCGAGGAGCGCTTCGCCCACACCAGCCGCGAGCGGCTCGACCTCGCTCAGGCTCGCGCGGTCTACGACGCCTATCCGCTCGTGATCCGGGCCGTCATGGGCGCCGCCTGAGCGCGGCGCCGCCGCCTCGCCCGGCCCACCCCGCCGCCGGCGCCGCCTCGCTCCAAGCCCCGGCGCCCGGCTCGTCCCGCGCGCCGCTCCACGGCGCCCCGCGCGCTGGAAAACGGCCCGCAATTCCGCTAAACTCAAGGGCTGGCAACAGAAACGTACACGCCGTCCGCAGGCGACATGCCCAATCTGAAGCTCGGGATCGTCGGACTGCCGAACGTCGGCAAGTCCACGCTCTTCAATGCGCTCACCGGCGCCGGCGCGTCGGCGGAGAATTACCCGTTCTGCACCGTCGATCCGAACGTCGGCGTCGTCGAGGTGCCGGATCGACGCGTCGACCTGCTGGTCGAGCGCGTGCAGCCGAAATCGCGGGTCCCCGCCGTCGTGACGTTCGTCGACATCGCGGGCCTGGTGAAGGGCGCCTCGGAGGGCGAGGGGCTCGGCAACCAGTTCCTGGCCAACATCCGGGAGGTAGACGCGATCGTCCACGTCGTGCGGTGCTTCGAGGACCCCGACGTGACGCACGTGCTCGGCGACGTCGATCCGGTCCGCGACCGCGAGATCATCAACCTGGAGCTTGCGCTCTCGGACCTCCAGCTCGTGGAGAAGCGGCTCCAGCGCGCGGAGCGCGCCGCGAAGGGCGGCGATCGGGAGGCGCAGGCGGAGCTCGCGCTCCTGCGCAAGGTGCAGGCGGTCCTGTCGGCGGGTCGCCCCGCGCGCGCCATGGAGCTGTCCGGCGACGAGGAGGCCCGACTCCTCCGCACGTTCAACCTGCTGACGGCGAAGCGCGAGCTGTACGTCGCCAACGTCGCCGAGTCTGACCTCGGCGCCGGGGGGGAGCACGAGCCCGGGGCAGGGAACCCGCTGGTGCAACGGTTGCGCGCCGCCATCGAGGCCGACGGCGAGCCCGCCGAGGTGGTTCCGCTCTCCGCCCGCATCGAGGCGGAGCTGCTCCACCTCGAGCCGTCCGAGCGCGCGATGTTCCTCGAGGAATTGGGCCTGGACGAGCCCGGGCTCTACCGCCTGATCCGCGCCGGCTACCACCTCCTCGACCTGATCAGCTACTTCACCGCGGGTGAGAAGGAGGTCCGCGCCTGGACGATCCGTCGCGGCACGCGCGCGCCCCAGGCCGCGGGCGAGATCCACTCGGACTTCGAGCGCGGCTTCATCCGCGCCGAGACGATCGGGTGGGACGACTTCGTTCGCGCCGGCTCGCTGCGCGCCGCCCGCGAGCAGGGGCTGATGAGGAGCGAGGGGAAGGACTACGTGGTGCAGGACGGGGACATCATGTTGTTCCGGTTCAACGTCTGACGCCGCTCCGAGAGCGCTGTCTGCCGTTCCCGCTCCCGCCTTCGCGTTCGCTCCCGCGCCCGAACGGCCGGGAGCGGGAGCGCGAGCCAACGCCGAACGGCTCCCGCGGACCTCGTTTGAGGCCGCCCGGCCGGCCCCCGTCCCCGCC
>JADGGV010000314.1 GCA_019689775.1 Gemmatimonadota bacterium | reverse complement strand
GTCCACGCCGGCGGCGGCGGACGCCGGCGTCGCCTCGACGATCGACGCGTTGATCGGGCGGTTCGTCCGCGCGCTCGAGACGCGGGACCTGGATCGGATCAAGCGGATCGACGCCGAGGCGGACGGCACGGACCGCTGGTGGACGTTCCTCAGCGGCCCCGAGGTGACCGACCTGCGCGCCGAGGGTCGGATCCTGAGCGGCCCCGACGTGGAGGGGGACGAGGGGAGCGCCGTCGTCGAGGTCACGTTCCACTACCGCGCGGGCGGCGCGGCCGCCACGCGCCCCTGGCCGATGCGCATCACGTTCGGGCGCGACGCCGACGGCTGGCGGATCCGCACCGTGCGCACACTGCAATAGATCGGTTCGTCAGCCGGTCGTCCCGCTTCGGAGAGATTCGCCATGCGTCACGCTCGTGTCCTGTTCGCGCTGCTGGCGGCGCTGGCCGCGCCCGCCGGGGCGCGCGCGCAGCAGCCTGCCCGCGATTCGACGGGCTACCTGCTGATCCTCGAGCCGAAGACGTGGATCGGAGAGGGGACGCGCGGCGTCGCCGTCGCGCCGCCCCCGGGCGAGCTGCGCATCGTCGGCCGCGTCTACCACCCGGCCGGGATCGCGCAGGTGCTCGTCAACGCCACGCCCGCCGTGCTCCAGCCGGACGCGAACGGCGCCATGCGCTTCAGCGCGACCGTCGTCACCGACACGATCTCGGAGGTCACGATCGTGGCGACGACGGGCGCGGGCACGACGATCGTCAAGGACTACTCGTGGGCGGGGGCGGCCTCCGCCGCTCCGGGCGCTCCGGCCTCCGCGGCGAACCCCGCCGCGCCGGGCGCTCCGGCCGGCCCACCGCCGGTCGCGGACAGCGCCGGCGCGCGACCGCAGCCGGTGCTCGACAGCGCCGGCGCGCCGACCGTGCTCGCGGCCGACGAGGGGCCGCAGCGCTTCGTGCAGATCCGCGAGCCGCGGGAATGGGCCGGCGGAATCCGCGCGGCGCCGCTCTCGCGGCACCAATCCATCCGCATCGTCGGGCTCGCGATGACGCCGACCGGCGTGTCCCGCGTGCTCATCAACGGCGACCGCGCCGCCGTGCAGCGGGACGAGAGCGGCGCGTTCCGCTTCACCGGCTACGTCCGGCCGGACACGGCGACGCACGAGGTCGAGGTCGTCGTCCAGGGGCAGCCGGGGACCGCGCCGCTCGTGCGGCGCTACCCCGTCGCCATCTCGACGGACACGGCGGCCGCGGCCGCACCGCACGGCCCCGGTGGCTACAAGGGTGAGCGCTGGGCCGTCGTCGTCGGCATCAGCCGCTACGCCGACGCGACGATCCCGTCACTGCGCTACGCCGACTCCGACGCCCGGGCGTTCTACGAGCTGCTCCGCTCCGACCGCGTCGGGCTGGGCGGCTTCAAGGCCGACCACGTCAAGCTGCTCCTCAACCAGGACGCGACGCACCTCAACATCCGCAGCGCGCTCTTCACGTTCCTGAAGGCCGCCACCGAGGACGACCAGGTCGTCATCTACTTCGCCGGCCACGGCGCGCCCGACCCGCAGCGCCTCAGCGACCTCTACCTCCTCACCTACGACACGAAGGGGAACGACATCTCCGGCACCGCGTTCCCGATGGACGCGGTCACCGAGGCGGTCAAGAAGCTCCGCGCGCGCGACGTCGTCGTCATCACCGACGCCTGCCACAGCGCCGGCGTCGGCGGCCAGCTCGCCACCCGCGACCTCGGCCTCAACCAGGTCAACCAGGCCTTCCTCGACCAGCTCAATGCCAGCTCCGGTGGCCTCGTCGTCTTCACGGCCAGCCGCGCCTCCGAGCTGTCGCAGGAGGGCGAGCAGTGGGGCGGCGGCCACGGCGTCTTCACCTACTTCCTGCTGGAGGCGCTCAAGGGCGCGGCGGACGCGGACGGCGACCGCATCGTCACGCTCGACGAGATGATGGAGTACACCCGCGACAAGGTCCGCCGCGCCACCGTCAACGCACAGACGCCGAGCATCAGCCAGACCGCGTACGACCCGGCGCTGCCGATGAGCCTGGTGCTCGACTCGGCCGCGGCGGCCGCCGCCGACCTGGCCGCGGCCTCCGCTGCCTCCGCCGCCGTCGCCGCGGCGTCGGCCGAGCCGGCGCCGCCCACGCCGACCCCGTCCGCCACGCCCCCGGGTGCGCCCGACGCCGGCGCGGCGCGCTCCACGGCCAAGGCCGCGCCGGCCGGCGAGGATGGCATCGCGCCGTTCCGCCAGGCCGTCGCGCGGGCCCCGAACAACGCCGTCTTCCACCGCAACCTGGGCGAGGCGCTGCTGAAGGCCGGCCGCACGCGCGACGCCATGCTCGAGTACCAGGCCGCCGTCCGCCTCGACCCGCGCTCCGCGCTCTACCACAACGGCTACGGCGTGCTCCTGCGCCAGCTCGGGATGAAGGCCGAGGCCGTCGACCAGCTCGGGCAGGCGCTCCGGCTCGAGCCCGGCAACGTCGCCTATGCGGCCGACTACGCGCTCGCCCTCCTCACCGCCGGCCAGTTCGACGCCGCCGTCGACCAGTACCGGAAACTCCTCAAGGCCGACCCCGGCACCGCGCGCTACCACGACGAGCTGGGCCAGGCGCTCGTCGGCGCCGGCAAACGCGACGACGCGGCCGACGAGTTCCGCCGCGCCATCCAGCTCGACCCCGCCTCCGCCGCCGCCCACGTCCACCTCGCCGGCACGCTCCGCGACGCCGGCCGGCGCACCGACGCGCTCGTCGAGTTCCGCGAGGCGGCCCGGATCGAGCCGAACAACGTCGACGTCCGCCTCGCCCTCGTCGGCGAGCTCGTCGCCGAGCATCGCGCCGAGGACGCCATCGCCGAGCTGAAGCAACTCGTCGCGCTCCAGCCCACGAACGCGCGCCTGCACCACGAGCTGGGCGTCCTGCTGCGCGACAACGGCATGGGCTTCGAGGCCGTCGGCGAGCTGCGCGCGGCGGTCAAGCTCGACACGACCGCCGCCGCCTACCACCACGACCTCGGCGAGGCGCTCGTCGCGTCCGGCCTGAAGAAGGAGGCGCTCACCGAGCGCCAGGCCGCCGCCCGCCTCGAGCCCGACGAGCCCAAGTACCGCTTCGCGCTCGGCGTCTCGCTCTTCGAGGACGGCCAGTTCACCGACGCCGTGCCGGAGCTGCGCCAGGCCGCCCGCCTGGCGCCGACCAGGACGTACTACCGCTTCGTCCTCGCCTCCGCGCTCACCCAGATGAACCTGCTCAACGAGGCGCTCGCCACGCTCCAGGACGTCGTCAAGCAGGAGCCCAAGAACAAGCAGTACTCGGACGCGCTGAAGGAGCTGAAGAAGCGGATGAAGAAATAGCGCTGCGCGCGTACGGTTCTTGCCCCTCCCATCGGTGGTGTCGACGTCGTAACCGCCAATGGGAGGCCAAGATGCCGAGGTCCTGGAGCAAGAAGGACGAGCGCAAGTACCAGCACATCAAGGAGAGCGGCGAGGCGCGCGGCCTGTCCGCCCGGCGCGCGAAGGAGATGGCCGCGCGCACGGTGAACAAGGAGCGCCGGGAAGCGGGGCGGACGAAGAAGAAGAGCTCCTGACGTCGATCGCGGTTAGACCCGGGGCCGCCCGCCCCGCTGGCGGCCGGCCCCGGCGCAGCATCCATCACCGCCGCAGAAACGCGTCCCGCACCCGCTCCATCTGCGAGCACGCCGCCGGCGTCTTCGGCGCGATGCGGAAGCGCCCCTCCTCGCCCGCGCGGTTCGAGGCGACGTAGAGCTCGCCATTCAGCTCGAAGACGCAGAACGGCTCCTCGCTGAACCACGAGAGGAAGCGCGGGGCCTTGCGGACCCGCACGCGCGGGATCGACCGCACGACGCGGCACACGCCCCGTCGTCCGAGCGGAAAGCGGTTGATCTCGAGGCCGACGAGGCGGCCGTCGTCGTCGAGGATCTCGAAGATCTGCATGCGTGGATTGTGGGGCTGTGTGGGCGCGCGCCGGGCGGCGGCGGGACGGGGAGCCGGAGCCGAGTGCCGCTCCCCTGCTCCGTCATCTATATGGGCCGCGGCCGGCGCGGCGTCCAGTCACGCATGGGCGGAGCGGCCCGGGGCGGCGACGCGCGAGATCGCACGGGTGCCAGGATGGCGAGCTCCTGCCCCCGGCGGTGACCGGCCGCCGCCGACGGCTGAGCCGCCGCAGGCTGGATCGCCGCAGGCAGGCGCGCCGCCGTCCGGGCCGCCGCCTCACACGCCTTCGCCACGGCCGGCAGGTCGGTGCGGCCGACGGCCTGGCGCGCGCGCCAGGCGCCCCAGCTCCAGGTCCGCCAGTCCGCGGGCGCCTGCGGGCCCCAGCGCAGGCTCAGGTCGCGGGCGACGGCGCAGCGCTGCTCCGCGGGCACGCGGTCGAGCGCGGCGAGGAGGCCGGGGACGGCCTCGGCGCCGAGTCCGGCGAGGTAGGCGCCGTCGAGCTTGGCGCCGGCGGCCGCGCGGGCGACGTTCGTCCGCACGATGAGCGCGTCGGGGGAGAGCACGTTGAGCGCCGCGACGGTGGCGACGCCGGCGACGAGCGCGCCGATCGCGAAGGAGCCGCGGCGGCCGCGCAGCACCGTGGCGGAGAACCAGAGGAGGACGGCGGCGATCCAGGCCATGAACGCCGTCGTGTAGAGGCGCAGCTCGGTGAGGCCGAAGGCGGCCTGGTAGAGCCGCATGCGCTGGAGCGCGGAGCCCAGGATGGCGAACAGCAGCAGGACGGTGAGCCCGGCGAGCGCGCGGAAGACGTAGACGTCGCTCGGGCGACGCCGCTCGAGCGCCCAGTCCGCGGCGAGCAGGAGCGGGAGCGTCAGGGCGGCGACCCAGACCAACTCGAAGAAGCCGTGCCGCGCGTACTCCGCGTATGTGAGCCCGGGCGTAACCTCGACCGTGGCCGCACCGCCGAAGAAGTACCGGAGCTGCACCGCCATGAATGACGCGAACAGCGCGTTCACCAGCCCCAGGACGACGGCGATCTCGATGATCCCGAGCCGCGGCCGTGCGGGCGCGATGCGCCGGAGGTCGGTGGGAACCGGCGCGCCCGCCAGCACCTCCCGCAGCCAGCCGGCGCTCACCCAGGTGACGAAGCCGATCAGGGCGACGTGGCCGACGACGGTCTCGAGGTCGATGCGCAGCGCGTCGGCGACGACGCGGGCGAACACCGCGTCCGCGGCCATGAGCAGGGCGCCGAAGACGACGAGCGCCGGGAGCGCGAGCCCCACGCCCCGCACCACCGCGAGCCCGACCCGCGACCACGGCGACGACGCCGCCGCCCCGACC
>JADGGV010000313.1 GCA_019689775.1 Gemmatimonadota bacterium | reverse complement strand
GGGGCCCGCTTCTTTTTTTAAAAACACCCCCCCCCCCGCCGGCCAGCCCCCCGCCCCCCCGCCCGCGGGTGGGGGGGGGCGCCGGCGTTCGTCCCGGCGCCGCTCGAGGGGGCGGATCCTCCACGCTGGCGCTCGCCCGCGGTTTCCAGCCACGCCGACCCCGACCGGTGCTCCACGCCGCCAGCCGCCCGGGCCAGGTGACACGATCGAGCCCCGCAAATCGTTGACTTGTAAACGAGTACGCTCGGAAGTCACCTGGGCCGGAGTCGCACCATGCCGCACGGCGGACCTGAAGGCGGGTTCAGCGCGCACCTCGAGCGCGTGGTTTGGAAGCCGATCACGTGGGATCCGGAGGCGCCGGAGCAGCTCTCCGGTGGGCTTCCGGTCCCCAGACCCGAGAGCTGGCTCGTGCCGATGCGCGGCACGATCGAGGACTTCCGCGCCGGACGCACCGGCGCGTGGTACTTTCGGGCCTGGCCGCTCGGCCCGAAGATCGAGCTGTTCCGCGTCGGCCCGGGCGTGGACCGCGCCATGGCGCTCGTCGCCGAATTCGCGGCCGACCAGATCCCCGCGATCGTCGATGCGCTGCTCTACGTGCACCGGCGCACGCACGAGCACGACTATACCGGCCCCGACGCCGGGCGTCCGCCCGCCCGCGGCCGCGGGAGCGCCGACGACGCCGGCATCAGTACCGACGACGTCTTCGACACCGGCGACATCTACGACGCCGGTGCCACCGACGAGGCCGACGCGAGCGGCGAGGCCGACGCTACCGACTAGGTCGGCGCTTGCGACAACGCCGTCGCCACCCACGAGGCCGACGGCTCCGGCGCCGCGCCCCATGCGGCCGCTGCGCCGTGCGGCCGCGTCCACGCGTGCGGGCACACCGCGTCGACGGGTGCGGGCGCGCTGCGGGCACGCCGCATCGCCCCACACGCGGCCGGACGCCCCGCCGGACACACGGCCGCGCGCTGCCGCCCGCCGGCTCAGGCCGTCGCCACCAGGCCCATTGCGCGCCGACCGTGCTTCGATTACATTGGTGGTCTGCGTGAGACTACGTGCTCGCCGCCCCGCGGCGCGCACGACCAGAACGAACGGACTGGGCGCTCTCGGCCCGGTCCGTTTTTTTCTTGCAGGCTCACGCGGATCGGCGGCCGAACGCGCCGCCGCGTGCGATGATGGATTGGTGCGGAGATACCGGACCTCGACGTCATCCAACACCAACGAGGAGTACGGTATGCGTACCAAGGGCACCGTGAAGTGGTTCAACGACAGCAAGGGGTTCGGCTTCATCACGCCGGCCGACGGCTCGAAGGACTGCTTCGTCCATCATTCCGCGATCCAGGGCAACGGCTTCAAGTCGCTGACCGAGGGCGAGCGGGTCGAGTTCGACGTCGTGCAGGGCCAGAAGGGGCCGGCGGCGGAGAACGTCACGCGCGTGGGCTGAGCGGCGCGGCCTTCGGGCCGTGATGGACGGTGGGAGCCCGATCCTCTTCAGGGGGGTCGGGCTCGTGTGCTTTCGCTCCTCGTTTCGGCGGATCGGAGGGGCGCGCCGGCCCGTCCCCGGATGCACGCACGGGGACGCCCGCGGCCGGGCGTTGCGTCCGGCGGTCCGCCGATTCATAGTTGGGGACGTCCCATCCGTTGTCGTTCCGCAGTCCAGCACCCCACGTCGATAGTGCCGGCGCGTAAGCCGGCCTGCCGCCTCTCCTCCGCACGGAGGCAGCCATGCCACAGGAGCGCCGAGCGACGCGCCCGTTCGCCGACCTCGTCCGCCTCGAGCTGGCCATCCCGGACCTCTCTCGAGGCGATGTGCATCCGGCGCCCGGCGGCGCCGATCCCGGGGCGAGGTGGCTGCGCGACCCGCCGAGCGACCTCTTCGGCCTCGCGCTCTCCGGCGGCGGGATCCGCAGCGCGACGTTCAACCTCGGGCTGCTCCAGGGGCTGGCCGAGCGGGGGATCCTCGGCTGCTTCGATTACCTGTCGACGGTGTCCGGCGGCGGCTACATCGGCGGGTTCTGGACGGCGTGGCGGCGGTGGCACGGCCCGGACCGGCTCTTTCCGGGCGTGGACGATGCGCCGCCGGGCGCGGCGTCGCCGAGCGAGCCGGCGGAGATCCGGCATCTCCGGGAGTTCGGCAACTTCCTGAACCCGACGCTCGGGATCCTGAGCTTCGACACGGGCCGCATGGTGGCGGCGGTCTTCGCCGCGACGACCCCGTCGCTCCTGGCGGCGGGCGCGCTCCTGGCGCTTGCGGTGGCGGCCTGGCTCGTCCTCGCGGCGGCGATGTTCGCGCCGCCGGAATGGTTGACCGGCTGGCTCGCCGGCGGCGCCGCCGACGTCGGCCGGGCGCGCGCCACGGCGTCGGCGCTGGTCCTGCTCACGACGGCGGTCCTGCTCGGCGCCGAGGCGGTCTGGCGGCGAAAGGAGCGGCGCCCGGGGTGGTCCTGGGCGTACGCCGCGCTGTGCATCGCCGCGCTCACGGTCGTGTTCGGCGTGTGGCTGCTTCTCGCGTCGCCGACCGTCGCGTTCGGCGCGGCCGCCGACTATCCGGTGCTGCGCGTGCGGGTGCCGTGGGACCGTCTCCTGCTCCTCCCGCCGCTCGCCTGGCTGGCGGGCGCGGTCTTCCTCGTGGTCCTCCGGTTCATCCTTTCCGCCACGGGGCGGCGCGGGCTCGGCTCGCCGCTCGATCGCGTGCTCAGCCGGCTGGTCTTCCTGGCCGCGCTGTGGCTGGTGGTGACGAGCCTGTGGCTGGCCGCCGCATGGGTCGAGCGCCACGCCGCCGCGCTCGTCGCCTGGGTCGCCGGCGGCATGTCGACGAGCGCGCTCGCGCTCGTCGTGACGCGGCTCCAGGGGTTCTTCGCGCCGCAGCCGAACAAGCCCGCCGGCAGCCGGCTCGTCGCGTTGCTGCGGCCGCGTCTGCCGCAGCTCGTCGCCTACGCGTTCGTCGCGCTCCTGGGCGTGCTGGTGATGTACGCGATGCTGCGGCTCGCTCCGTACTTCGGCTGGGTGGTCGCCGCGGCGGCCGCGCTCACGGCGCTCGCCGTCGTCGCCTTCGACCCGAACGAGGTCGGGCTGCACGCCTTCTACCGCGGGCGGATCGCGCGCGCCTTCCTCGGCGCCGCGCACGCCAGCGGCGCCCCGGGCGAGCGGGTGAGCGAGGTCCAGCCGCGCGACGACGTGCGGCTCGACGAGTGCCGCTCCCGCCCGCTGCACCTGATCTGCTGCGCGGCGAACGACCTGTCTCCGAACGAGCAGTTCCTGCACCTGCACCGGGGCGCGGACAGCGCCGTCTTCTCGCCGATCGGCTTTTCGGTGGGCGGGGAGTGGAGCGCATGGCCGGCGTCGCCGCAGGAGGCGCCCGGCGCCCTCGCGAGACCCGACGGCGTGGTGAGCCTGGCGGATGCGCTCACGGCCTCCGCCGCGGCGTTCAACTCGCAGATGGGCTCGTGGTCCGTGCGGCTCGGCCCGGCGGCGGTCTTCGCCATGACCGCGCTGAACCTCCGCCTCGGGATGTGGTGGCGGTACCCCGGGACGGGGCGCCCGCGCCGCTGGACGCGCGGACTGCCGTTCTACAAGGAGATGCTTGGCCTGACGCGCGCCGCCGGACCGGACGTGCACCTCTCCGACGGCGGGCACTTCGAGAACATGGCGCTCTACGAGCTGATCCGGCGCCACTGCCGCTACATCGTCGCCTCGGACTGCGGCGCGGACCCGGACGTGGCGTTCGACGACCTGGGCAATCTCGTCCGGCGCGTCCGCGAGGACTTCGGCGTCGAGATCACGATCGATCTCTCGCCGCTGCGGCCGGGCCCCGACGGCCTGGCCCGCCAGCCGATGGTCGCCGGAGACATCACCTATCCGGACGGCGACTCGGGCGTGCTCCTCCTCTTCAAGCCGACGCTCGTGGGCGACGAGCCGGCGGACGTGGCCCAGTATCGCACCCGCAACGCCGCGTTTCCGCACGAGTCGACCGGCGACCAGTTCTACGACGAGGCGCAGTGGGAGTCGTACCGTCGGCTCGGCTTGCATGCGGCGCGGTCGGCGTTCCGCTTCGTCGGCGGCGGCCGCGAGGAGGTCGGGTATGCCGGCGAGCCGGCCGAGGAGGCGCGAGCGCGCTGCGCCCGGCATTTCGCGCGCGCGCGCTTCGAGTGGACGCCGCCGCCGCCGGGGTTCGCCGAGCGGGTTCCGCGGATCGCGGAGACCCAGGCCGCGCTCGAGCGGGCGCTGCGCGACCCGAAGGCGGCCGCGCTCGAGCGCCAGGTCTACCGCGACGTCGCGGCGCTCGAGGGCGCGGCGCCGGGCGTGGACGGCGTGGCGGCGCTGCTGGCGGCCGGGCCGATCCTCCGCGAGGCGGTCCGGCACATGGAGGCGCTCTATCACCTGGCCGACCTCGAGCGCCACCACAACCACCCGCTGAACCTCGGCATCATGAACTCGTTCGGCCGGTGGACCGGCGCGCCGCTCTTCCGCCAGTGGTGGCCGCTACTGCGCCCGCTCTACTCCGCGCCGTTCGCCGACTTCCTCGAGGCGCGGTTCGGGCTCCAGTCCCGCCCGGACGCCCGCATCCGCCAGCTCCGCGGCGACCCGGCCGAGCTCGCCGGGCTGGCGTGGGACGGCCTCCGCGCGACGCGCGGCCCGGCGCTGAACTTCGACGACTACCGCTTCCTGGCGTTCGAGATCGGGCTGTCGCGCGACGGCGCGCCGGCCGTGCAGGCGCTTCGCGTGCAGGCGGCGATCCTCGCCGCCCGCGAGACCACGCTCGAAGCGGACGGCCGCCAGCGTACCGTGATCCGCTGGGATGCCCGCGACTTCGTCGTGCCGGCCGGGCTGTGGGGCGTCGGCATCGGCGACGCCTTCCTGCGCGCGCTCACGCGCCAGGCGCCGGACCTGCTCGTGCAGATCGAGGCGCCGACCGACGGCGACCGCGCGGCGCGCAAGACGGCGGCCGACCTCGCGCAGATGTACCGCTCCGCGGGGTTCACCGACCTCTCGATCGAAGGGCCGGGACGGATCCGTGCCGGGGGCGTCGACGTGTCCTGGCTCGCGCCGCTGCTCGCGGCCGAGGATGTGTCCCGCTACCGCTGGCTGCTGCGCCCGGCGAGCGCGCCCGGCGCGGCCCGGCGCGACCCCGCGAGCCCGCACGACCCGGCGGCCGAGCTGCCTCCGCCGCCCGAGGAGTAGGATGGGCGCGGCACCGCGCTTGCAACATCCCGGGCGGGGGGGCGCCCCGGGGGGGGGCCGGGGGGGTATAAAAAAAAAAACCGCCCCCCCGCCCC
>JADGGV010000312.1 GCA_019689775.1 Gemmatimonadota bacterium | reverse complement strand
CCGCCCGCCCCACCGCCACCCGCCCCAGGTGCGCATCCGCGTTCAGCAGCGGCTGCTCCAGCACCAGCGTCGCGCCGTAGTTCCCCACCGCCGACGGGTGGTTCAGCCGCCGCGGGTCAAAGTCCGCCTCCGTGATGCTCCGCTGCCGCAACACCGCCCCGAACACCCCGATCGGGTCGGTCGTGCGCACGTAGCCACCCTCCACTCGAACCGACGGCGCGATCCCCTTCAGCACCGCCAGCCTCGAGGCGCCCTGCGCCGCCGCCGTCGCCTCCGCGATCCGGTTCGCGTACGCGCCCCGCTCCGCTCGCGCCAGCGCATCCGCCAGCGTCAGCGGCGGCGCCTGGCCCGCGAGCCCGGCCGGCAGCGCCAGCCATCCCGCGACGATCCACCGTCCATCCCTGATGATCCGGCTCACCCTGTCCTCCTCGCCGGCTGCCGCCCGGCCAGTCAAAACTACATAACCATATGGTAGTGTAATGCCGCCGTCAAGCACCACGGCGCGCGCCCGGCCCCGCGCTCAGCCCTTCCGGTACAGCGCGTTGACCGAGACCCGCCGCCCGCGTTCCGTCGTCGTCGAACCCGTCGTCGTGGGGACGCTCGGGGCGAGGCCGAAGCGGGCCATGGCGGCGTCCAGCTCCGGCGCGCTCAGCAACGTGGCGCGGCCGGCCGGGAGGCCGTCGTAGACGTGGGCCTCGCCCGGGACCGCGCGGACGCCCGCGCCGGTGAGGTCGGTCTCGGGGGAGAAGAGCGCGACGAGCAGCTTGCCGCCGGGGCGGAGCACCCGGACCGCCTCGCCCACCGCCATCTCCCACTCCGCCCAGTTCCCCGCGTTGTGCAGGATGCCGAGCGCGACGACGAGGTCGACGGAGGCGTCGGCGAAGTCGGAGAGGTCGTCCATGCGGCCGACCCGGATCCGCCGCCGTGCCTCCGCGTCCCCGAGGATCGCGGCCACGCGACGATGCGTCTCCGCCACCATCGCCGAGGAGGCGTCGATGGCGTGGACGTCGAAGCCCCTCTCGGCCAGGAGGACGGTGTTCCGCCCGCCGGCGCAGCCGAGGTCGAGGACCCGGGTCGATTGCGGGTCCTCGTACTCCGCCAGCAACGCCTGGAGGCGGTGGTCGGGGGCGCGCGCCGCAAAGTCCGCCACGACCTCCGGCTGCTCCCAGAAGCCCGGTCCTGGTTCCATGCCCGCCGGTCCGCGCTCAGCCCTGGCGCGCTCGCCGGACGCCGCGGTCAGACGCCCCCGCCGTCACGCGTCGCGCCCCGTGCGCTCGAACAGCGACCGCCGCGTGTCCGCCTCCGCCGCCAGCCGCCCGCACATGATGTCGCACAGCCGAAAGACATCCTCGTCCGCGAGACGGTAGTACGTGAACAACCCCTCCTTCCGCCGCTCCACGTAGCGCATCGCGTGCAGGAGCTGGAGGTGCTTCGAGAGGTTCGCCTGCCCGTACCCCGTCTCCGCCATCAGCTCCGTCACCGTCTTCTCGCCGCCGCGCAGCGCGTTCAGGATGCGGAGCCGCGCCGGCTCCGCGAGCGCCTTGAACCGTTCCGCCAGCAGCGCGAGCAGCTCCGGTGTGAGCTCGTAGTTCGCCATGTCCGTCCTTCGGTGTTGCGTCCTCCGGCGAGGCGCGTCGCCGGCCGGCCCGGCATCAACGTTCTATCATACAGTAATATAGCTCCCCCACGCCGCGTCAACTCCACCGCCCCGACGCCCGCTGGTCTCACACGCCCGGCCCGAGCAGGCTGTAGAGCAGCAGCGCGAGGACGATGGCGGTGATGGCGACGTAGGTCCGGTCGCGCTGGAGCGCGAACCCGACGAGCGACAGCGCGACGCGCGCGATCGGCGTGGCGAGGAGCAGCAGCAGGCCGAGCTGGACGAGGGCGAGGCTGTCGAGGGCCCGCGCGCCGGCGGCGACGCCGTGGACGCTGTCCAGGCCGGCGGGGACACGGTGGAACGTGCGGAAATCGGCCGGCATCGAGCCGTGATGCGCGACGAACAGGAGGGCGCCGCACCCGGCGACGGCCGCGGCCGTTACGACCCCCCAGCGCAGCAGGCCGCCGATCCACCGCTCCAGCTCCGCCTCGCTCCAGCGTCGCCTGGGCCGGCCCATCTCAGATCCCTCCCGTGACGCCCTTGTAGAGCATCTCGAGGGCGATCACGATCAGGACGACGTTGAAGATCATCCGCAGGTGTCGCGTCCTGGCGCCCGTGAGGATGCGCGCGCCGCTGAGCGCGCCGGCGAGCACGCCGAGCATTACCGGCACGGCGATGACCGGCTGGATGTAGCCGCGGTGCAGGTACACGCCGGCGCTCGCGGCTGCGGTCACGCCGATCATGAAGTTGCTCGTCGTGGTGGACACCTTGAACGGCAGGCCCATCGCCTGATCCATGGCGAGGACCTTGACCACGCCGGAGCCGATCCCGAGCAGCCCCGAGAGCGTGCCGGCCACGCCCATCAGCCCGAAGCCGGCGGGCACGTTCCGGACGGTGTACCGCCGCTCGCCGTTCGGCGTCGGGTAGCTGCCGTTCAGCCGGAGCCGCGCGGCCAGCCGGTCCGGCGGGGCGTTCGTGACGTGCTCGGCCGGCGGGCGGATCGCCCGGTACGCCGAGAAGAGCAGGATCACGCCGAAGATGGTCGCGATCACGCTGGTCGAGACGAGCCCGGCAATGAACGCGCCCAGGATCGCGCCGAGCGTCGTCGCCACCTCGAGGAGCATCCCGACGCGCACGTTCGTGAACCCCTCGCGCACGTACGCCGCCGCCGCGCCCGACGACGTCGCGATCACCGAGACCAGCGATGCCCCGATCGCGTAGCGGATGTCCACGTGGAACAGCAGCGTCAGCATCGGCACGATCACGATCCCGCCGCCCAGCCCCGTGAGCGCGCCGAGCAGCCCGGCGGCCACCGAGCCCAGCGCCTCCAGCACCATCATCTCCTGAACGCTCATCGCCCTCCCACCACCGGTTGGCGCCCGATCCCGGGCCGGCCGCCCCGCGCGCGCCGCCGCCTCACGAGAGGCTGAAGCGCCAGAACGCCTGGCCGTCGGCCGGGTCGATCGCGCGATGCGCCCGCACGCCGAACACGCGCTCGAGCAGCTCCGCCGTGATCGCGTCCGGCCCCGTCGCCGCCGCCGCCACCCGGCCGCGCTCCAGCACCAGGAACGTGTCCCCGTAGCGCAGCGCCACGTTGATGTCGTGCAGGATCGCGACCACCGTGCACTCGTACGCCAGCAGGTCCCGCGCGACGTCCAGCAGGTGGAGCTGGTAGCGCACGTCCAGACTCGACGTCGGCTCGTCCAGGAACAGGTACGTCAGCCGCCGCGGCTCGTCGTAGTTCCAGATCTGCGCGAGAACGCGCGCGAGCTGCACCTTCTGCTTCTCGCCCCCCGACAGCGTCGGGTACGCCTGGTCCCGCTTGTGCGCCATCCCGACCAGCTCGAGCGCCCGCGCCTGGATCTCCCGGTCGCGCGCCGTCGGCACCCGCCCGTAGTGCGGGTAGCGCCCCATCAGCACCACGTCGGCGACCGGGAGCGGAAACGCCAGCTCCACGTGCTGCGACAGCACCGCCCGCGTCCGCGCCAGCTCCTCCGGCTCGAACGACGACAGCGCCCGCCCGCCCAACCGCACCTCGCCCGCGCTCGGCGCCACCAGCCCCGCCGCGATCCGCAGCAGCGTCGACTTCCCCGCGCCGTTCGGGCCCAGGATCACGTTGAAGCGCCCCGCGGCGAACGCCGCGTCCACGCCATCGAGGATCGCGACGTCGCCCACCCGATACCCGACGCCGCGCACCTCAACCATAGAAGCCCGCGCTCCCCTGCCGCTGCTCGCGCAGCAGGATCGACAGGAACACCGGCGCCCCAACGATCGCCGTGATGATCCCGATCGGCAGCTCCGCCGGCGCGATCACGACACGGGCGACGACGTCGATCACCTCCATCAGCGTCGCCCCGAGCAGCGCCGACGCCGGCAGCAGGAAGCCGTAGTCCGCCGAGCGCACCAGCCGCAGGATGTGCGGCACGACCAGGCCGATGAACGCGATGACGCCGACCATCGCCGTCGCCACCGCCACCATGATCGTGTTCAGCACGAGCAGCCGCCGGATCAGCCGCCGCGGCTCGATGCCCAGGTACGCCGCCTCGTCCTCCCCCAGCATCAGCGCGTTCAGCGCCTTCGCGTACCGCAGCGCGACCCCGAAGCACGCGAGGAACACCGGGCCGACCAGCGCGACCCCCCGCCAGTCCGCCGTCGTGAACGTGCCCAGGTTCCAGAACGTGATGTTGCGCGCCTGCGGGTCCCGCGCGATGTACGACAGGAACCCCGTCCCGGCCGTGCACACCGCGTTGACCGCGATCCCCGCCAGCAGCAGCGTGAAGACGTTCACCTTCCCGAAGGAGGCCGACAGGCGGTAGACGAGCAGCGTCGCGCCGAGCCCACCGGCGAACGCGAGCACCGGCACCGCCAGCGCGCCGAGCGACGCCATCGCGACCCCGGTGCCGAACACGAAGACCACCGAGGCGCCGAACGCCGCGCCCGCGGACGTGCCCACGAGCCCCGGCTCGACGATCGGATTGCGGAACAGCCCCTGCATCAGCGTGCCGGCCACGCCCAGCACCGCGCCGGTCAGCCCCGCCAGCAGCACCCTCGGCAGCCGCAGGCTCAAGAAGACGTTGCGCGCCAGCACGTCCGACCCTGCGACGGGCGCGCCGGTGAGCCAGCCGCCCACGTAGCGCGCCATCGCCGCCGGCGAGAACGAGAACGCGCCGATCCCCGCCGACGCCACGAGCGCGACGACCAGCAGCGCGCCGAGAAGCGCGTGGATCCGCCGATACGGCCAGCGCCGGATCGTCACGCGCGCCCCCCGCGCTCCAGGCGACGGACGCTCACGGGTGCAGCAGCGCGGCGAGCTTGCGCACGGTCGCCGGCGTGCGCGGCCCGAAGTACATCACCTCGGTCTCGTCCACCCGGATGATCCGCCGGTTGCGCCCGGCCGGCGTCAGCGCCACGCCGGGGAGGCTCGCAAACTTCTCGACGCTCCCCGCCCGGTCGAAGCCCACGTCCGTGGCGATGATCACGTCCGGCGCCGCACGGGCGATCAGCTCCGGCGTCAGCCGCAACATCCCGCCGACCGAGTCGATCGCGTTGACGCCCCCCGCCCAGCGGATGATCTGGTCCGTCGGCCCGCCCCGCTTCACCGCGAGATAGTCGTTCGCGATCTGCCCGAAGTGCATGACCAGCACCCGCGGCCGCGGCCGCCCCGCCCCGCGCCCCCTGGGCTTCCTGTGTCTTATACAA
>JADGGV010000311.1 GCA_019689775.1 Gemmatimonadota bacterium | reverse complement strand
GCCCGCCCGGCGAACTGGGTCGAGAACGGTTCTTGCAACTGTACACACGCCGGGGGGCCGCGCCGCAGCGGCAGCAGGGGGGATTCGGAGCGGAGCAGCGGGAGATCGGCCCGGCGCCGGCCGATCGAGACGACTCCGACCGTACCCGACGACGGCGGCCGGACCCGGCCCATGTGGGGCCGGAAGCGGTCCCACGGTGGGCCACCACCCGACGGCGGGAGATGCACGAGCCCCGCGGCCATGCCATGGCCGCGGGGCTCCGCGTGTTCAGCGTCCGGTTCTCGATTGGACGCCGGGTCGCGACGAGCGGGTCACCCCGCCTGCTGGTCGAACTGCGCGAACGTCACCACGTTGCCGCACGGCTCGCGAACGATCAGCTCGTCGGCGCCATAGAACGTCTTGCGGCGCGGCACGACCGGCGTGATCCCTTCCAGGGCGCGGGCGACGGCGTCGAGGTCGTCGACCTGCACGAACAGGCACGAGCCACCCATGGGCGTGTCCACGAGCGCCGGGACGTCCTCGGCCACGCTCTCGCGCGTCTGGTACATGATCTCGACGCCGCCCTTCTGGAGGATGACGAAGCCGAGGCGCTCGCCCTGGGGGACCGCGGCGGTCTTCTCGAAGCCCAGCCGATCGATCCAGAACGGGAGCGCGGGCTCGATCGCTTCGACGTACAGTACGGGGGTGAGCTTCTGCATGGACGCTCCGGGGTTGGTGGTGACCTCGCGTGAGCCGTCGCCCGACGGGGGCGAGAGCGTTGCTCCCGGACCGCCGGACGCATCGCCGAGCCGGTGCAGCACCTCGCGTGGCCGCGCCACAGCACCGCGAGCGCGGCGCCGCGATCCCTCGACCCGGAGGCGGGGGCGGGCGGACGCCGACGCGCCGCGGCGCACCGAGGCCGACGCGCCGGCCGCACGAAGCTAATCGCCGGCGCGCGCGCTGGGAAGGAGCGAGATGATGTCGGAGCTGGATGCGAACGCCGGGACGCGCCGGTCGGGCGACGACCCCGCGGCTCTCGCGCACCGGGCCCCCGCCGCGCTTGCGGCCTCGCTATCGGCGGGTGGCGCGCGTGCCGCGCTCACGGCATTCGCGCTCGCGGCGCTCGCCGCGGCGGCGGTGTGGGGCGCGGCGGTGCCGCCCCGGCCGCTCCCCGTCGCCGCGCCGCCGGCCCGCTTCTCCGCCGGCCGCGCGATGCGCGACGTCCGCGCCATCGCCGCGGCGCCGCGCCCCACGGGGAGCGAGGCGAACGCGCGGGCGCGCGCTTACCTCGTCGCCAGGCTGGAGCGGCTCGGGCTCGCGCCGCAGCTCCAGGCCACGACGGCGGCCTCGGCGCGCTACCCCGTCGCCGGCGACGTGACCAACATCCTGGCCCGCCTTCCCGGCACGCGCGCCGGCGGCAAGGCGGTCCTGCTCATGGCGCACTACGACGGCGTCGGCGCGGGGCCCGCGGCCGGGGACGACGCGGCGGGCGTCGCGGCCGTGCTCGAGACCGTGCGCGCGCTCCGCGCGGGGCCGCCGCTGCGCAACGACGTGATCGTCCTGCTCACGGACGGCGAGGAGGCGGGGCTGCTCGGCGCGGAGGCGTTCGCCCGGCACCCCTGGGCGCGCGACGTCGGCGTCGTCCTCAACCTCGAGGCCCGCGGCACCGGCGGCCGGTCGCTGATGTTCGAGACGAACGAGGCGAACGCCGCCGTCGTCCGGCTCTTCGCCGACGCCGCGCCCCGCCCCGTCGCGTCCTCGTTCATGTACGCCGTCTACCGGCTCCTCCCGAACGACACCGACTTCTCGGTGCTGCGCCGCCTCGGGCTCCAGGGGCTGAACTTCGGCTTCATCGCCCGGCCGGACCGCTACCACACGCCGCTCGACGACGCCGCGCACCTCGACGCGGGGAGCCTCCAGGACCACGGCGACGCCGCCCTCGCGCTCGTGCGTCGCCTCGGAAACGCCGAGCTGCCGCTTCCGCGCGCGGGCGACGTCGCCTTCTTCAGCATCCCGGCGCTCGGCCTCGTCGTCTACCCGCTCGCGTGGACGACCACGCTCGTCGGCCTGTTCGCGCTCCTCTGGCTCGGCGCGGTCGGGCTCGGGCTCGCCCGCCGGCGCTTCCGTGCGCGCTCGCTCGTGCTCGGCACGCTCGGCGTCCTCCTCGGCATCGCGCTCGCCGGCGCCGCGACGCTCGGCGCCTGGCTCGGCCTGCTCCGCTTGCACCGTCACCTCGACGCCGGCGGGCAGCCGTCCCTGAGCGGCGTCTACGCCGCCGGCCTCGCCGCGCTCGGCGCCGCCGTCTTCCTCGCCGTCCGCACGCCGTTCCGCCGCTGGGCGACGCCGCCCGCGCACCTCGCCGGCGCCCTCGTCCCCTGGCTCGCGCTCGCCGCGCTCTGCGCCGCGCGCCTCCCGGCCGGGACCTACCTCTTCGTCTGGCCCGGGATCGCCGCCGCGCTCGCGCTCCTGCTCCACGTCGCCGCCGGCCCGGCGGACGCCGGCGACCCGGCCGCGCGCCGACTCCGCGCCGCCGCCGCGGCCACCGCCTGGATCGCCGGCGTCCTCGCGATCCTGGCCGTCGCGCCCATGGCGTACCTCGTCTTCCTCGGCCTCTCGCTCCAGCCGCCCGGCGCCGTCGCCGTCCCGCTCCTCGTCGCGCTCGTCCTCGCGCTGCTCGCGTTCCAGCTCGAGAGCCTCCAGGCGACGCGCCCGTGGACCGCGCCCGGCGCCGCCGCGCTCGCCGCCGCGCTGCTCCTGGCCTGGGGCGCGACGACCGTCCGCTTCGGCCCCGAAACCCCGCGCCCGAGCGTCGCGCACTACGTCCTCGACGCCGACGCCGGCCGCGCCGCATGGCTCGCCGGCGCCAGCGGCGGGCTCGACCCCTGGGCTCGCGCGCTCCTCGGCGAGGCCGCCGTCCCGGCTCGCCTCCCGCCGGCGCTCCGCGCCGACTGGGTCCTCGCCGCGTGGGCCCGCCGCGGCCAGCTCTTCTCCGCCACCGCGCCCGTCCTCCCGCTCGCGCCGCCGACCGCGACGCTCGTCGCCGACTCCGCGGCGCCACCCGGGCGAGTCGTCCGCATCCGCATCGCCTCCCCCCGACGCGGCGCCGCCCTCGTGGTCCGCGTCGCCGGCGTCGTCGTGCACGACGCGTCCGTCGCCGGCCTCCCGCTCGCCGGCACCGGCCGCCGCGGCTGGTCCTTCACCTACGTCAACCCGCCGCCCGCGGGCTTCGAGCTGCGCCTCGCGCTGGACGGGCACGGCCCGGCCCGCCTCCACCTGATCGACGAGGCCGCCGGGCTCCCGGCCCCGCGCGGACGCCCCGTCCCGCCGCGCCCGCCGGGGCTCGCGCCGTTCCAGACCGGCGACATGACGATCGTCGTCCGTGGATACCGGCTCTAGGAGCGCGTCTGGGTTAGCCGCTTCCTGACAACTCCCTTACACGGGCCCGGACCGGTCCCGGCGCCGCCGCGTTACTATTGGGGGCGGGCCCTCGGCGAATGGCTCGCCGCCGGGCCCCCTCCTGGAGCCCCGACCCCATGTTGGATCGGATACGACGCCGCTTCGCCTCGGAGAACGCGCCCGCGACGCTCGTGCTCGGCGTGCTCGTCGCCACGCTGGCGCTCTCGGGCGTGCTCGTGCACCAGGCCGCGCGGGCGGTCCGCTCCCAGCGCGCGGCGGCCGAGGGCGCGCTGCGGGACTACGCGGCGTTCGCGGCCTGGGAGCTCGGGCGGCGCGCCGAGGGGGAGATCGCCCGGGTCGTCGGGCTCGCCGTCGCCCGCGGCCGCGCCGACGCGGAGATGCGCAACACGATCGCGATGCGCATGCTCCGCGACCTCGTCGCGTCCCGGGCGGTGACGCGCGCCAAAGCGACGATCGCGATGCTTACCTCGCCGGCTGCGCGCGCGCCGGCCGACGCGCTCGTCGCGTTCGCCGCCGCCGTGCGCGCCGAGCTCGAGCGGTTCGGCGCGCCGGGAGCGGCCAGCGCGTTCTTCCGCGTCGACCTCACCACGGGCGCCGTCGAGATGCTCGACGGCGAGCTCCCGGACGCGGTCCGGCAGGCGCTCGTCGACACGCTCCGCGCCCGCGCCAGCCGGTCGGCCGACCCGGCCCGGTTAGCGCTCCCGGTGGTCCTGCCGCTGCGCGGCCTCATCCGAACCCGATCGGACACCCTGCGCACCGTCGAGGTCCGCACGATCGTCGCCGAGGCGCCGATCGCCGTCGTCGCCGCCGCCGGGCAGCCGCACAGCCACGTCGCCTCCAGCATCGTGCGCGCCCTCGCCGGCGACACCGCCGAGGCGTTCGGCTTCGTCGTCGACATCCCGGCCGTCGCCCGCCCGGTGCTCCGCCGCATCGTCGACGGCGCGCCACTGCTGCCGCCGTCCCTCACGCGCGGCGCGCCGAACGCCGCCGTGCTCGCCATCGACGTCCGCACCCGCGCCGGCCGGCCCGTCCTGGCGACCGGGCGGCTCGCCGACGCACCCGTCGCGTCCGATACGCTCGACGGCGCGCTGTCGCAGCTCGTGGCGCGCGTCGCCGTCCGCCGCGACATCGCCGATCGGCTCGTCATCGGTGGGCTGCCGCGCTCCCGCCTGCCGCTGCTCGCCGGGCTCTTCGCCCTCGCGCTCGGGCTCACCGGCGTCGCCGTCATGCAGCTCCGCCGCCAGCAGCAGTTCGCCCGGCTGCGCAGCGACTTCGTCGCCGGCATCTCCCACGAGCTCCGCACGCCGCTCGCGCAGATCCGCCTCTTCTCCGACCTGCTCGAGTCCGGTCGCCTCGACCGCGCCGGCGCCGAGCGCTCCGTCCGCATCATCGGCGAGGAGGCGCGGCGCCTCACCTACCTGGTCGAGAACGTGCTCCGCTTCTCCCGCGCCGAGCGCTCCGGCGACCGGATCGCGCCGGCGCCGCGCCAGCTCGCGCCCCTCGTCCGCGAGGTCGCCGATGCGTTCGCGCCGCTGGCTCGCTCCGCCGACGTCGCGCTCGTGACGCAGCTCGACCCCGACATCGTCGCCGCCGTCGACGCCGACGCGCTCCGCCAGATCCTGCTCAATCTGCTCGACAACGCCGTGAAGTACGGTCCCCGCGGCCAGCGCGTCACGCTCGGCCTCGCCCGCGACGGCGACTTCGCCCGGCTCTGGGTCGACGACGAGGGTCCCGGCATCCCGCCGGCCGACCGCGCCCGCGTCTGGGAGCCGTACCGCCGACTCGACCGCGATATCGACCGCGTCACCGGCGGCAGCGGCATCGGCCTCGCCGTCGTGCGTAGCCTCGTCCGCCTCCATGGAGGCGACGTCGCCATTGCCGACTCCCCCGCCGGCGGCGCCCGCGTCGTCGTCCGCCTCCCCGCAG
>JADGGV010000310.1 GCA_019689775.1 Gemmatimonadota bacterium | reverse complement strand
GGTTGGCGGTGGCACGGCAGCGGCTGGAGTCGGCGAAGACGCTGCGGGAGGCGGGCGCGATGTCGCAGATCGACTTCCAGGCGGCGCAGGCCGGCTACGAGGCGGCGGTCGCGCAGCTTGCGGCGGCGCGGGCGCAGGCGGCGGGGGCGGCCGAGCAGGCGGGGCACGCGACGCTGGTGGCGCCGATCGATGGCGTAATCGGCCAGCGCAAGGTCGAGGAAGGCGAGGCCGTGAGCCCGGGGCAGGAGCTGTTCACGGTCGTGCGGTCGGACTGGCTGGAGCTGTCGGGGCAGGTGCCGGTGGACGAGGCGGCCCGGGTGCGCCGCGGGCAGCCCGTCGTCTTCACGCTGGATGCGTATCCGGGGCGCGAGTTCCGGGGCGAGGTGAACCGGATCGAGCCGATGGCGGACCCGCAGACGCGGCAGGTCGGGATCTACGTGCGGCTGAAGAACCCGGGCACGCTGATCGGCGGGCAATTCGCGTCCGGGCGGATCGTGCCGGACTCGGCGGAAGAGGCGGTCGTCGTGCCGGAGACGGCGGTGCGGCGCGAGGGTGCGGCGACGTACGTCCTGGTCGTGCAGGGCGATCGGGTGGTGCGGCGCGCCGTGCAGGTCGGGCCGGTGAACCCGGCCACGGGGATGGTGCCGGTGCGCTCGGGGGTGAAGGCCGGCGAGCGGGTGATCGTGACGCCGGCGGCGACGTTGCCGGAGGGGACGCGGGTGCAGCTCGCCGCGGACGGCGGCGGGGAGGGCTGACATGGCGGGCGGCGGCGGGCTGAGCGGGGTCGCGATCCGGCGCCCCGTCTTCACGGCCATGGTGATGCTCGGGCTGGTCGTGCTGGGGATCTTCTCGTTCCGGCAGCTTCCGATCGACCAGTTCCCGAACGTCGACATCCCGGTCGTGACGGTGCAGACGGTCTATCCGGGGGCGAGCCCGGAGACGGTCGAGCGCGAGGTGACGCGGCGGCTGGAGGAGGCGTTCAACCCCGTCGAGGGCGTGAAGCGCATCACGTCGGTGTCGCTCGAGGGGGTCTCGCAGGTGATCGTCGAATTCCAGCTCGGGCGGGACGTCGACCAGGCGGCGCAGGACCTGCGCTCGAAGCTGGACGGCATCCGCCGCGATCTGCCGGACGACATCGACCCGCCGGTGGTGCAGAAGCTCGACCCGTCGGCGCTGCCGGTCGTGTCGCTGGCGGTCTCGTCGGAGCGCATGCCGATCCCGCAGCTGACGACGCTGGCGGACGAGACGATCCGGCGCCGGCTCGAGTCCGTGCCGGGGGTGGGCGAGGTGCGGCTGACGGGCGGGCTGAAGAAGGAGGTCCGCGTCTTTCTCCGGCCCGACCGGCTCCAGGCGGTGGGCGTGTCGGTGCCCGAGGTCATGGCGGCGCTCCAGCGGCAGAACATGGAGGTCCCGGCGGGCCGGCTCGAGCACGGCGTCGCCGAGAAGCTGGTGCGCATCACCGGCCGGATCACGGACGCGCGCCAGTTCGGCGAGGTCATCGTGGCGAACCGCGCGGGGCAGCCGATCCGGGTCAAGGACGTGGCGCGCGTCGAGGAGGGCACGGAGGAGGAGCGCTCGCTGGCGCTGGTGAACGGCCGCCGCGCCGTCTCGCTCGACCTGCTGAAGGTCTCGGGCGCGAACACGGTGGACGTGGCGGACGCCGTCAACGCGGCGGTCGCGAAGCTGCGCCCCGAGCTGCCGCCGGGCGTCGAGCTCCAGGTCATCCGCGACAACTCCGTCTTCATCCGTCACTCGGTCGAGGACGTCGTCCACGAGCTGATCCTGGGCGCGGCGCTCACGATCGTCGTGGTGATGCTGTTCCTGAACGACTGGAAGGCGACGGCGATCACGTCCATGGCGCTGCCGGTCTCGGTGATCAGCTCGTTCATCCTGATGCGCGCGCTCGGCTTCACGATGAACGTGATCTCGCTGATGGCGCTGTCGCTGTCGATCGGGATCCTGATCGACGACGCGATCGTCGTCATCGAGAACATCGTGCGTCACCGGGAGGAGGGGCAGGACCACTTCACGGCGGCGGGGCGCGGCACGCGCGAGATCGTGCTCGCGGTCATGGCGACGACGTTCTCGATCGTTGCCGTGTTCGTCCCGGTCGCGTTCATGCGCGGCATCATCGGCCGCTTCTTCTTCCAGTTCGGGCTCACGGTGGCATGGGCGGTGCTCGTCTCGCTCTTCGTCTCCTTCACGCTGACGCCCATGCTGGCGGCGTGGTGGGGCGTCGATCCGCACCACGGCGAGGGCGGCAACCTGCTCACGCGCCGGATCGCGGCGTTCAACCGCTGGTTCGACCGGCAGGCGCTGCGCTACCGCAGCGTGGTCGGCTGGGCGCTCGGGCACCGCAAGACGACGCTGGCGATCGCCGGCGGGGCGTTCGTCGTCGCGATGGCGCTCTTCCCGCTGATCGGCGGCGGCTTCATGCCGGAGTCGGACCAGTCCGAGTTCTCGGTGACGTTCGAGACGCCGAAGGGCTCGAGCCTGGCGTACACCCGTGGCAAGGCGGAGCAGATCGCGACGGCGGTGCGCTCGATCCCCGGCGTCGCCTACACGTACACGACGATCGGCTCGGGCCCGACCGGCACGGTGACGAACGGCGAGATCTACGTGAAGCTGACGCCGTCGAAGGAGCGCGACCTCTCGCAGCAGGAGATCATGGTGGCCGCGCGCGCGCGGATCTCGCGCATCTTCGGCGCGAAGACGTCCGTGCTCCGCGCCGAGGCGCTGGGCGGCGCGCAGGCGCCGCTCCAGGTGCAGGTGCGCGGCCCGGAGATCGACGAGCTCCAGCGCCTGGCCGACGTCGTCGCCGCGGAGATGGAGAAGATCCCGGGGATCGTCGACGTGAAGTCGTCGATGGGCGAGCGGCGGCCGGAGTTCCGCATCGACGTGAACCGCGACCGCGCGAACGAGGTCAACCTCGACATCGGCCAGATCGCCGCGACCGTGCGCCCGTTCCTGGCGGGCCAGACGGCGACGCGCTGGGAGGATCCGACGGGGGAGGAGCGCGACGTCGTCGTGCAGGTCGCGGCCGAGCAGCGGGCGAACCCCGAGAACCTGGCCGTCCTGCCGCTGGCGACGTCGAAGCGCGCCGAGAACGGCGCCGCGTTCTACGTTCCGCTGGGCGAGGTGGCGCGGATCGAGGCGGGAACGGCGCCGTCGGAGATCGACCGCCAGGACCTGGCCCGCACCGCCACGGTCTCGGCCGCGACGACGCCCGAGCTGTCCATCGCGGAGGCGTCCGCCGCGATCCGCGAGCGCATCGGCGCGCTCAAGCTCCCGCCCGGCTACACCGTGCGCCTCGGCGGCGAGACCGAGCAGTTCGAGGAGACGATCGGCTACGTCGTCGAATCGCTGCTGCTCGCGATCATCCTCATCTTCCTGATCCTCGCCTCGCAGTTCGAGAGCCTGACGCAGCCGTTCGCGATCATGCTCTCGCTGCCGCTCTCGCTCGTCGGCGTGCTGCTGGCGCTCCTGCTGACCGGCGACACCATGAACATGATGTCGATGATCGGCGTGATCATGCTCATGGGGCTCGTCACCAAGAACGCGATCCTCCTCGTCGACAACGCGAACGAGCGCAGGGCGCGCGGGATCGACCGCACCACCGCGCTCATCGAGGCCGGCGCCGTCCGCCTCCGCCCGATCATGATGACGACCGCGGCCATGGTGTTCGGGATGCTGCCGATCGCGCTCGCGTTGGGCGAAGGCGGCGGCTTCCGCGCGCCCATGGCCCGCGCCGTCATCGGCGGGCTGATCACCTCGACCATGCTCACGCTCGTCGTGATCCCGGTGGCGTACACGTACGCCGACGACGTCGGCGGCTGGTTCCGCCGGCGCTTCGTGTCCGAGGAGAAGGCGCGGGCGCTGCGCGAGGAGCGGGAGCGGGCGGAGGAGCTGGTCTACGGGGATTGAGGACGGGCGAGGCCAGGCGGCGCCGCGTGCGGGCGGGCGCCGCGAACGGCGCGTCGTCGGCGGCCGTCCGATGAACGGCGGTCCCGCGAGCGCGACCGTCCCGAGGCTGGAACGCCTTGCGCGCCTCGCGCCCCCGGCGATAGGATCGTGAGATCCGCAAGACCCAGGAACGACACATCATCGTCGCTGATTCGCATCGTCCCGCTCCAGGGAGCCGGTTCGTGACCCATCCGCACGCCCCGAGAACCCGGAACCGGCGAGAGGATCGCAGCTCCCACGCCTACCAGCGGCTGCGCGAGCTCATCGTGCACGGCCGCCTCGCGCCGGGTACCTGGATCATCGAATCCGAGGTCGCCGCCCGCCTCGGCGTCAGCCGCACGCCGGTCCGCGCCGCCCTCCAGCGCCTCGAGCAGGAGGGCTACATCGTCGGCACCTGCCGCGGCCAGCAGATCCGCTCCGCCGTCGCGCCGCTGACCCGCGAGGACGCGCACGAGCTCTTCGTCATCGTCGGGCGCCTCGAGGCGCTCGCCGCCATGGAAGCCGCACGCCTCCCCGCGCCCGTCCGCGACCCGATCGTCGAGGACCTGCGCCGCCTCAACGACGGCTTCCTCGCCGCGGCCTCCGACCACGTCTACGACCCCGGCCGCCTCTTCGAGCTCGACACGGCGTTCCACCGCCGCTTCGTCGATGCCGGCGCCGGACCCCGCGTCCACGCGCTCCACGAGGCCATCAAGCCGCAGGCGGAACGCTACATCCGACTCTACTACACGGCCCTCATCGACGAGGTGGCCACCTCCGCCCGCGAGCACGGCCACATCATCGATGCCATCGCCAGCGGCGACCCCATCGTTGCGCGCGACGCCGTCGAGATCAACTGGAGCAACGCCGCCGACCGCCTCAACCGCGTGATCGACAAGATGGGCGAGCGCGGGAGCTGGTAGCCGTCGCCACGGCGGGCGCTCGGACGTTTTTTTACGCAACGGACTCTCGAACTACCGCGCATCTCCGCCGGTGGCAGACCGTCTCATGCTGCACGGGCGGGGTCGCGCTGCGCGGGGCGTTGTATACAAAACTTTGTGCAAAATCGTGTGCGGGACGGGCCGGGTGCCACGCCACCGACCCCGGCGCGGCGGGCGGCCAGATCGGCCGGCCGAGCGGGGGCGAGGCGAACGCGGGCGGGGGCGCGGGGAGGCGGCGTGTCGCGCGGATCCGAACGGAGACGGAAGCGAGTCGCGGTTGTTCCACTCACACAGGAGGAGCGCCATGCAGCGGCATCCGGAGTCCCCAGGGGGGTGGTGGAGCGGTGGAGAGCGCCGTCGTCTCGTCGGGTCCACGTTGACGTTCGTGCTTGTGTTGGGCGTGGGGTGGGCGGTGCGGGCGCCGCTCGCCGCGCAGGGTAGGGG
>JADGGV010000309.1 GCA_019689775.1 Gemmatimonadota bacterium | reverse complement strand
ATGAGACAGGGCGGGTACACTTGGCGCGCGGGGGCGCGGGGAGCGGGGAGGACGCGAGGTCGCGATCGGGTGCGAGGTAGGGGGCGAGATCGAGATCGCGCTCGGGCCCGAGATCGCGCGGGAGGTCGGATCACCACACCCCGGGGTGCACCGGGGGTTGACGGATCGAGCGAGGGATGTCGACGGAGCGACAGGAAGCGCTGCGGGCCTGGTTCCTGGGGCCGCGGGCGGAGAACGGGGATCTGCTGGAGCGTCTGGTGGTCGAGGCGCTGCGCGACCACATCTTCTGGCGGCGCAACTATCACCCAGAGGATGGGTTCGTGATCCGGGAGACGGACAAGCGCAGCGAGGGGTACGACGCCGCCGTCGCCCGGCTGACGCAGGAGCTGATGGAGCTGCTGGCGTCGCTGAAGCGGGGGGTGCCGTTCTTCAGCGGGCGGTACAAGGGGCACATGTCGTTCGAGCAGACGATCGCGGCGCAGGTCGGTTACTTCGCGGCGATGCTGTACAACCCGAACAACGTGGCGGTCGAGGGGTCGCCGGTGACGACGCGGCTGGAGCTGGAGGTGGCGGCGCAGCTCGGGCGGATGATCGGCTACGACCCGGCGACGTCGTGGGGGCATCTGACGTCGGGGGGCACGGTCGCGAACTTCGAGGCGCTGTGGATCGCGCGGAACGTGCGCTACCTGCCGGTGGCGGCGGCGGGCGCGGCGGAGGCGCTGGGGGTCTCGCTGGAGGTGAGGCGGCCGGACGGGAGCGAGGCGCGGCTCGAGCGGCTCTCGCTCTGGGAGGTGCTGAACGTCGGCGGCGCGGAGGCGCTCGACCTGTGGGGGAAGCTGTGGGCGGCGGCGCCGGAGGCGGACGTGCGGCGCGCGCTGGCCGAGCACTCGTTCGTCACGGTCGGCTACCAGGACTACAGCCGGCGGCTCGCGTACGCGTACGGCGACGCGCTCCCGGCCGCGGTCGTGCTCGTGGCGGCGACGGCGCACTACTCGTGGGACAAGATCGTGCGGGCGCTGGGGATCGGCTCGAACCAGCTCGTGCACGTGCCGGTCGACGAGCGGTTCCGGATGGATCCGGACGCGCTGTGGGAGCGGGTGCGCGAGCTGGCGGCGCGGCGCGTGCCGATCATGGCGTGCGTGAGCGTGTGCGGCACGACGGAGGAGAGCGCCGTCGACCGGCTCGACCTGGTGCTCGAGGTGCGCGAGCGGGCGGAGCGCGAGCTGGGGGTGACGTTCCACGTGCACTCCGACGCGGCGTACGGCGGCTACGCCGCGGCGGTGACGTGGCGCGCGGACGGCACCCGGCGCGGCGCCGACGAGATCCGCGCCGGCGTGGGCGTCGACTGGCCGAGCGCCGACTGGCTGCGCGCGATGGAGGCGCTCGCCGGCGCCGATTCGGTGACGATCGACCCGCACAAGCTCGGGTACGTGCCGTACCCGGCGGGCGCGTTCCTGCTGCGGGACCGGCGCGCACGCGAGCTCGTCGCCGTCGATCCGCCGTACCTGCTGCCGACCCAGGGGCTGGACTCGGCGCAGGACCTCTTCCTGGGGCGCTTCATCTTCGAGGGCTCGAAGCCGGGCGCCGCCGCGGCCGCGGTCTGGCTCAGCCACGCGGTGCTGCCGCTGGACGAGCGCGGCTACGGCTACCTCGTCGAGCGGACGGTCGCCGGCGCGTACCGGCTGCACGCGGCGCTGCGCGACGCCGACCTCGGCGAGTTCCGCGTCGTGTTGCTCCCCGAGCCCGACATCAACATTGTCTGCTACATCGTCACGCATCCGGCGCTCGAGGGTCTGGCCGCCGTCAACGCGCTGAACGAGGGGATCTACGCGCGCATGAGCCTCGCCGAGCCCGGCGCGACGCCCGAGTACATCCTGACGCGCACCCGCTTCCAGACGCCGATGTACGACGGCGCGGTCCGGCCGCTGCTCGAGCGGCTCGGCATCCCGCTCGAGGAGTGGGTCGCGAGCGGCCCGGCGGGGCTGGTCGTGCTCCGCTCGACCGTGATGGACCCGTTCCTGGCCGAGCCCGGCGGCGCCGACCACGTGGCCGGTTACCTGGCGGCGCTGCGGCGCGCGGCCGAGGCGGCGCTGGCCGCGTAGGCGGCGGCGCGGCGCGCCCGGTCGTGTCAAAGCCGCGCCGGGTCGCGCGTTACAGCAGACGGTCTCGTGCCCGATGCGCGGCGGGCGTTAACATCCGGTTCCGTTCTTCCAGGCCACGCGAATGCCGACTTCCAGACCGCGCCTGCACCTGTGTCTCACCGCGCTGCTCCTTCTCGGGAGCGTCGCATCGTGTGGGGGCGAGCCGACGGGCGAGAGCCGCAACCGGTTGCAGGACAGCCTCGTCGCCGAGCGGCGGCGCTGGCGTGCGCAGAACATCAAGACGTACACCTACCAGCTCCAGGTGCACTGCACGTGCGCCACGCCCGGCGATCCGGTCCTCGTGGCGGTCAGGAACGACACCGTCGCGAGCATCACGCGCGTCGCCGACGGGCTCCAGTTGGCGGCGGCGCAGTACCCGATGATCCGCTCCGTCGAGGGGTTGTTCGACCTGATCCAGCAGGCCATCGACGACAAGGCAGCCACGATCTTCGCCCGCTTCGACCCCGCGATGCACTATCCCACCGAGATCCAGATCGACTGGAAGACGAACGAGACGGACGACGAGGTGTCGTACGTGGCCGGCTCGCTCGAGGCGACGCCGTAGCCGCCGGTCCGCGGCGCACGTTGCTGCGGCGCGCGCCGACCGTTACGCTTCCCCGGCGCCGGGGAGAGGCCCGGGCGCGCCGCGGCGGCGGATGCCGACCCCGAATGATCCTTCGCAGACTCGAATGGACGAGATCGTCTTCGACGCCGCGCCGCGGCTGCCGCGCGGCTTTTCCTGTGCCAGCCGCAACTGCGGGCTGAAGGAGAGCGGCCCGGACCTGGCCCTCTTCTACTCCGAGGCGCCGGCGCAGGCGGCGGCGCTGTTCACGCGCAACCACGTCGCCGGCGCGCCGGTGCTCGTCGGCCGGGAGCTGATCCGCGGCGGTGTGCTGCGCGCCGTCGTCGTCAACAGCAAGATCAGCAATGTGGGGACGGGGGAGGCGGGGATCGCGGCCGCGCGGCGGATGGGCGCGGCGGCCGCGCGCGAGCTGGGCGTCCCCGCGGAGCAGGTGCTGATGAGCTCGACCGGCGTGATCGGCCGTCCGCTCCCGATCGAGAAGATCGAGGCCGGGCTCGTCGGGATGCGCGCCGAGCTCCAGCCCGACCCGCTCGTCGGCGCGCGCGGCATCATGACCACCGACACCTACCCGAAGGCGCTCTCGTTCGCCGTCGGCGACGCCGTCGTCTGCATCGTGGCGAAGGGCTCCGGCATGGTCGAGCCGAACATGGCCACCGTGCTGGTCTACATCTTCACGGACGCGCTCCTGCCGCCGGGCGCCGCCGATCCGCTGCTGCGCCGCGCCGTCGACGTCTCCTTTAACATGCTGTCGGTCGACTCGGACACGAGCACGTCGGACACCTGCGCGCTGCTGGCGAACGGGCTCGCGGGCGAGGTCGACGGCGAGGCGTTCGAGCGCGCGCTCGTCGCCGGCTGCATCCGCATGGCCGAGATGCTCGCGCGCGACGGCGAGGGCGCGACCAAGCTCCTGCGCGCCCGCGTCTCCGGCGCCGCCTCGGCCGCGGCCGCGCGCCGGGTCGCGAAGTCGATCGTCAACTCGCCGCTCGTCAAGACGATGGCGTACGGCGCGGACCCGAACATCGGCCGGATCCTGATGGCCGTCGGGAAGTGCGTCGACGTCGAGATCGACGGCTCGCGCCTCGCCGTCGTCGTCAACGGCATGCCGGTCTGGGCCGACGGCGCCCGCCTCGACTACGACGACGCCGAGCTGCGCCAGCGGCTCCGCGGCGACCCGGTCGACATCGACGTCGACCTCGGCCTCGGCGCCTTCGCCGCCACCGCCTTCGGCTGCGACCTGACCCACGGCTACATCGACGAGAACGCAGCGTACTACTCGAGCTGAGGACGCCATGGGCGATGCCGGCGGCTCCCACGTCCCGGCCGGCGCGGCCGGCGCTCCCGACACGCGCCGCCCGCGCGAACCCGGCGACGCGCCGGCGTCGGCCGGCCCGCCGGGGCGGGGCGACGCGCCGGCCTCGGCCGGCGTGCTCATCGTCGGCGCCGGCCCGGCCGGCCTCGCCATGGCCGCGTGCCTGAAGCGCGCCGGCGTGCCGTACGTGCTCCTCGAGCGCGGCGAGCGCGTCGGCTGGGCCTGGCACCACCACTACGAGCGGCTCCGGCTCCACACGGTCAAGGAGCACTCCGCGCTTCCGTTCCTGCCGTTCCCCGAGGAGACGCCGCGCTACCCCTCGCGCCGCCAGGTCGTCGACTACCTCGAGCGCTACGCCCACGAGCTGGACCTGCGTCCCCGCCTCGGCGAGGACGTCACCCGCCTCGCCCGCCGCGACGGGCGCTGGACGGCGGAGACGGCGGCCGGACACCGCTACGTCGCCGACGCGGTCGTCGTCGCCAGCGGCTACAACCGCTCGCCGCACGCGCCGATCTGGCCGGGGATGGAGCGCTTCCACGGGCGGCTGCTGCATAGCGCGGCGTACGGCACCGGCGCGGAATTCCGCGGCCAGCGCGTCCTCGTGGTGGGGATTGGCAACACCGGCGCCGAGATCGCGCTCGATCTCGCGGAGCAGGGCGCGCGGCCGAGCATCGCCGTGCGCGGCGGCGTCAACATCGTCCCGCGCGACGTGCGCGGCCGCCCGGCGCAGGTCACGAACATCCGCCTGCTCTGGCTTCCGGCGCGCCTGCGCGACGCGGTCGGGCGCCTCATGTCGCGTCTCACGTTCGGCGACCTATCCCGTTACGGCCTGCGCCCATTGCCGTACGGACCCGTCACCCAGATCGAGCGCTACGGCCGGCTCCCGGTGATCGACGTGGGCACCGTCGAGCGCGTCAAGCGCGGCGAGATCGAGATCCTCCCCGGGCCCGAACGCTTCACAGAGACCGGCGTCGTCTTCACGGACGGCGTGGAGCGGGCGTTCGACGCCGTCGTCCTCGCCACCGGCTACCGCCCCGCGCTCGCGGACTTCCTCGAGGACGCGGCCGCCGTCGTCGATCCCCGCGGCTACCCCCCGGGCGACGGCGCCGCCGCCCTCCCCGGCCTGTTCTTCCTCGGCTTCGCCCGGCCGAAGGCGGGGATCCTGCGCCAGATCGGACTGGAGGCGCCGAGGGTCGCGGAGCAGGTGGCGGAGTACGTCCGGCGGACGGCGGGCCGCGGGACGCCGAGGCGCTCGGGGTTCCCGGGAGCGGGGGCGTAAGCGAGGCGGGAACGGGATCCTTCTTCGGG
>JADGGV010000308.1 GCA_019689775.1 Gemmatimonadota bacterium | reverse complement strand
CTTCACCCCCCCGTCGTCAACCCCGCCGTCCACCAGAAGTACCCCAGCACGATCGCGCCCAGCACGATCCGGTACCAGCCGAACGCCCGGAAGTCGTGGCTGGAGACGTAGCGCAGCAGCGCCTTGACCACGACGAGCGCGGAGACGAACGACACGACGAAGCCGATCGCGAAGACGGGCGCATCGCCGGCGGAGAGCACGTCGCGGCTCTTGTAGAGATCGTAGAGCGTGGCCGCGAACATCGTCGGGATCGCCAGGAAGAAGGAGAACTCCGTGGCGGCGACGCGCGAGACGCCGAACGCCATCGCGCCCATGATGGTGGCGCCGGAGCGCGACATCCCCGGCCAGAGCGAGAGAACCTGCGCCAGCCCGATCTCGAGCGCGGTGCGCGGCGGCATCGCCGCGACCGTCTCGACGCGGGTGCGCGGGCGCCAGCGCTCGATGACGAGGATCGCCACGCCACCGACGACGAGCGCGATCGCCACGGAGAGCGGATTGAACAGGTGCGCCTTCAGCCAGCCGTGGACGAGGAGGCCGACGACCGCGGCGGGGAGGAACGCGAGGAGCAGGTTCCAGAGGAAGCGGCGCTCCTCGGGGTTCCGGATCCAATGGGCCGCGACGTCGAGCAGGAAGCGGCGATAGTACCAGACGACGGCGAGGATCGCGCCGAGCTGGATGAAGATCTCGAACGTGCTCGCGGTCGGCCCCTCGAAGCCGAGCAGATCGCCGGTGAGGATCAGGTGGCCGGTCGAGGACACCGGCAGGAACTCCGTGGCGCCCTCGACCAGCCCCTGGATGGCGGCCTTCCAGTACAGCGCTGCGTCCATGCGTCGGTCGCATCTCCCGAATCCGGACCCGAGCCCGAATCCGAATCCGAACGGTGGTGTCCGGCTCGACCTGGGCCAGCCCCTCGCCCGGGAACCGGCGCTGGATCGTCCCCTAGTCCGTCGCGGCGCCGTGCCGGCGCGCGTAGTCCAGCGCAGCGTCCGCCAACTCGCGGCTGCGCAACCCACAGCCGACCGCCAGCGCGAGCGCCTCCTCCGCCCCCCGCCCCTCGTCCAGGAGCAGGTACGGGAGCATCAGCGCGCCGACCCGGTTGCCGGACGCGCAGTGGACCAGCATCGGCCGGCGCGACGCGTCGCCCATCAACGCGCGGAAGCGGTCGAACGTCTCGTCCGGGATCCCACCGTGCCCGACCGGCAGCGCCACGTACTCCATCCCCGCCGCGCGGACCGCCGCCGGCTCGTCGAAGCCGCGCGGTTCGTCCGTCCCGCGGAGGTCCAGCACCGTGCGGATCCCGGCGCGCGCCAGCGCCTCGACGTGCTCCGGCGATGGCTGCCCACCGGCGAGCACGTCCGGCAGCGGGCAACTGGCGTTCACGAGCCCCGGAACGAGCTCTCGCAGGTCGGATTCGGTCATGGTTGCTTTCCAATCGTCAGGTGATCGGTCGCGCCCGGCGGCGGGCGGAGCACCCGCGCCGTGGCGCCCCCGCCGCGACGCGCTTAGCATAGGCACTGGAGGCGATGCCGGCCAGCCGCGGCCTCGCCCCACGCAGACCCCGTCGCGCTGCCTCCGGAGGCCGCATGCCTCGCCTCACCCCCTTCCCCGCCCTCCTCGCCCTCGCGCTCCTCGCGCAGTCCGCCGCCGCGCAGCAACGAGAGATCAGCGGCCGCATCGTCGTCCAGGGGAGCGAACGCCCGATCCCCGGCGTCGAGGTCCGCCTCGCCGGGAGCGAGGCCGGCGTCTGCACCGACGCCGACGGCCGGTTCTACGTCGACGCGCCGGAGGGCCCCGCCCGCCTCGAGGTCCGACTCCCCGCCTGGCAGGGCACGGTCCAGCTCGACGGCGACGACGGCGAGGTCACGCTCAAGGTCGCGCCCCACGTCGTGCGGCTCCCCGCCGTCCTCGTCGACCCGCCGACCATGGATCCCAGCCAGGGAAGCTCCGCCGCGCACGTGTCCGCCGCCGCTCTCGCCGCCGGCGCCGGCTCGAGCCTCGGCACCCTCCTCCAGGGCCGCGTCGCCGGCGCCAGCATCGAGGTCGGCTCCGGCCTCGCCGGCCGCGCCGCGAGCGTGCGCCTGCGAGGGATCAACACGCTCTTCGGCGGCACGACGCCGCTCGTCATCATCGACGACGTCATCGTCAGCACGCCTGCGCCGCCGGGGACCCGCGGCCGCGCCGGGCTCGGCGCCGCCGGGGACGATCCGTTCGCCTCGCTCAACCCCGCCGACGTCGAGAGCATCGAGATCCTGCGCGGGCCCGCGGGGAGCGCCCTCTACGGCGGGCTCGGCGGCAACGGCGTCGTGCGGATCCGCACGAAGCGCGGGCGGCCGGCCCTGGCCACCACCGACCCGGAGCGACCCGGCGTCTGCCTGGCCCCGCACTAGCGGCGCCTTGACTTCCCTTCCGCTCCCCCGACACTTTCCCTCGATTCGACCCCATAACCTCAGCGCAGGAGCGCAGATGACCCGCCATTGGCCGCTCGTGGCCGGCGCCGTCGCCGTCCTGGTCGGGGGGTCCGCACGGGCGCAGCAGCCCATCCGCGGCTTCCCGGCGGATGCCCTGGCCACCCAGGTGAAGAACGAACAGTTCGTCCGCTCCGTCCCGAACGCCGATACGCTGCGCACGCAGATGCGGATCCTGAGCGAAGACCCGCACGAGGCGGGGACGGACCGCTCGCGCCACGTCGCCGAGCTGATCCTGGCGCGCTTCCGCTCCTACGGGCTGCCGGCGCGCATCGAGCGCTTCGAGGCGCTGATGCCGCGCCCGGTCACGCGCTCGCTGACGCTGGTGGCGCCGGACACGTTCACGGCCACGCTGAAGGAGCCTGCGCTGCCGGAGGACAAGGACTCCGGCGATGCCGACCAGCTCCCCACCGCGAACTTCTATTCCCCGGACGGGGATGTGACGGGCGACGTCGTCTTCGTCAACTACGGCGTCCCTGCCGACTACAAGGTGCTGGATTCCCTCGGGATCAGCGTGAAGGGGAAGATCGTCATCGCGAAGTACGGTGGCTCGTGGCGCGGGATCAAGCCAAAGGTCGCCGCCGAGCACGGCGCGATCGGCTGCCTGATCTACTCCGACCCGAAGGACGACGGCTACTGGGTCGACGACATCTACCCGAAGGGCCCGATGCGCCCGTGGCAGGGGGTGCAGCGCGGCAGCGTCATGGACATGCCGACCTACCCGGGCGACCCGCAGTCGCCGGGGTGGGCCTCCGAGGCCGGGGCGCGCAAGCTGCCGATGAGCGAGGTCAAGACCATCGCGCCGATCCCGACGCTCCCGATCTCCTACGGCGATGCGCTCCCGATCCTGCGCGCGCTCGGCGGACCCGTCGCGCCCGAGTCCTGGCGCGGGGCGCTTCCCATCACCTATCACGTCGGCGGCGGGCCGGCCCGCGTGCACCTGGTGCTCAAGTTCGACTGGCAGGTGCGCCCGCTCTACGACGTCATCGCGCAGATCCCCGGCGCCCGCTCGCCGGACCAGTGGGTCCTTTACGGCAACCACCACGACGCCTGGGTGAACGGCGCGCACGACCCGATCTCCGGGCAGGTCGCGCTGAACGAGGCCGCGCGCGCCATCGGCAAGCTGCTGAAGACCGGCTGGAAGCCCGCCCGCACCATCATCTTCGCCGCCTGGGACGGCGAGGAGTGGGGGCTGCTCGGCTCGACCGAATGGGCCGAGAAGCATGCCGACGAGCTGAGCAAGAGCGCCGTCGCCTACTTCGGCAGCGACACGAACGAGCAGGGCTGGATCGGCATCTCCGGCTCGCACTCGCTCGAGGAGTTCGCGCGCCAGCTCGCGCGCGACATCCCCGACCCGAAGCGCGGCAAGAGCGTCCTCGCCGCCGTGCTCGAGCGCCGCGGGGCGCGTCGCCCCCAGCCGCGCGACACCGTGACCGCCGCCGGCCACGGCGCCACGAACGACCACGTCGCCGCGCCGGCCGACACCGCCTACACCATCGGCGCACTCGGCTCCGGCTCCGACTACACCGCCTACATCGACCACCTCGGCATCGCCTCGCTCAACATCTCCTACGGCGGCGGCGCCCGTTCCGGGATCTACCACTCGGCCTACGATTCCTTCGACTTCTTCACGCGCTTCCTCGACCCCGACTTCACCTACGGCGTCCTCGAGGCCCAGACGCTCGGGACCGCCATCCTCCGCATGGCCGACGCCCCGATCCTCCCGTTCGAGTTCGGCCACGCCGCCCGCACCTACCGCCGCTACGCCAACGAGATCGAGCGCGAGGCCAACCGCAACCCCGCGACGAAGGGGCTCGACCTCTCCGACGTCTACGCCGCGCTCGACCAGCTCGACGCGGCCGCCGCACACTACGAGCGCGCCCTCGCCCCGCTCGACCGGATGAGCGCCGCCGACGTCCGCCGCCGCTGGAAGGCCCTCGCGCCCATCAACCAGATGCTCTACGGCACCGAGCGCGCCCTCACCGACGCCCGCGGCCTCGAGCACCGCGAGTGGTTCAAGCACCTCCTCTACGCCCCAGGCTTCTACACCGGCTACGGCGTCAAGACCATGCCCGGCATCCGCGAGGCCGTCGAGGACGTGCCGAACAAGGACGTCGCCCAGCGCGAGGCCGCCCGCATCGCCGCCGCGCTCCACCGTTACGCCGGCGAGGTCGAGAAGGCGGCGACCGCGCTGGAGGCGGCGCTCCGGTAGGCCGAAGGGGGAGCGGGGCCGCGCCGACGGCGGGCGCCGATCGGCCGGCGGAGAAAGCCGGAGCGCGGAGCGGGAGACGGCGCGCTCCCGCGCCCCCGCTCCCCCTCCTCGACTCCGCCACCTCCTTCCTCAAACACGCGCGCTGGCCCCCGCTCGCCCGATCACGCATTCCACCGCGCGGGCCGCCCCCGCTCTCAGGCTCTCCGGCCCTCCGCCTCTCACGCTCTCCCGATCTCCCCCTGTCCCGCCCCGCGCTGTGCGGGCCGCGCCACTCCCGCCGCGCTCGCCCGCGCGCGGGGCGGGCGTCGCGCACATCTCGGTATACAAACTTGCCAACGAATGATGCCCGCGCCTCGCGGCGCGGCCGCGCACGCTGCGTGGCAAATGTCACACTCTTGCCCGTTGCGCATTTGGCCATTCGTCCCCATTTTTCGGGTGTTCGTCCCTCCTGACTCACGGTTCGTACACGATCCCGCGCCTGGCGCGGGTTGTTAGACGCCAGCCAGGATGTGGTCGCGTCCGCATCCTGGCCGGGTTCTCGGTGCTCGATGACCGGGCCTCCCGCACGAGGCCGGTCCCCGGATGCAGCGGCCGCCCCGCGGCCCCGGCGGGGGCCGGGTGGGGGCCCGGGGGGGGGGGTTTGGGGGGTGGGTGGTGGGGGTAGTCCCCCACAGATATTGCCC
>JADGGV010000307.1 GCA_019689775.1 Gemmatimonadota bacterium | reverse complement strand
GTGGTGGGGACGCGGGTACGACCGGGAGGCGGCCACGGCGGACGGCGGGCCACGAGCCGGCGCGGCGCGCGGCGCGTCCGCGGCGGCGGCCCGCAGCCGGCTACCGGATGGCGACGGCGGCCGGGGCTCGGCGGGCCGGGCGAGGATCGTCGGGCGTGACGGGCTACCAGGGGAGCGGGTTGGTGGCTTCCCTGAGGCGGCGGAGCGCCAGGTTCCGGCGGCGGTGACGGCGCAGGCGGCCGAAGGCCGCGAAGGCGACGGCTCCGACCACGACCAGCCCCGCAAAGAGAGTACCCATCGTCGGGCTCCGGGAGAGGACGGCAGCAGTGTGTGGGAATGCGACTACCGTACGGCGTCTTGCGCCCTGGCGCAAGGGCGAGGCGTTCACGTTCCGCGCGGAGCCGCCGATCCTAGGGATCGAGGGCGGTGCGGCGCGCGCCGACCCGCCGCTCGACTCGACCTCCTCCACCCCGGAGGCGCCCATGCGCGCGCTCCAGCGCGCCACTCTCGTGGCCCTCGATGCGATCGGCCTGAGCCGACGCGAGCTGACCATCCTCGCCGGCGCGCTGGGCGGCGCGACCGGGATCCTGGTCGGCACCTGGTGGCTGCGGCGTCGCCGCTGCTGAGGCGGCGCGGAGGGCGAAGCGGCGCCCCCGGCGGCGGCGCGAGGCGGATCCCGGTCCGCGTCTCGAGGTGCGTCCGGAGCCTCGCGGTCCGCATCCGGCAGGTCCCGGTCGACATCCGGCGCGTCGCGGTCCGCCTCCGGCGCCTCGCGGTCCACGTCCCGTGCGTCGCGGTCCACGTCGCGGGCGTCGCGGCCGGGACGCCGGCCGGACCGGCCCGTGGGCGAGCCGACCGTCGCCGGCCGGAGCGGGGCGCCCGTGCGCAACGGCACGAAAAGCGGGTTCGGCGGCATCGCCAGCCGGCTCGCGTCGGTGGGCCACGGCGTCCGGGAGCTGCGCGACGACGTCCGCGAGCAGGTCGCGGCGAACCCAATGCGCTCGGCCGGGATCGCGCTCGGCGCGGGTCTGGCGGCGGGTTTCCTGGCGCGCCACCTGCTCGACTGAGCGGCCGCGCGAAGGGGATGGGTACCGGGAGCGGATCGGGACGGCGGACCGGATGACGCGGCCGCGCGCGAAGGGGAGGGGGTCCCGTCGGGGCCACCCTCCCGTTCGCATCGGCGCCGCGCCCGCGGCGAGCGGTTAATCCAGGACGACCGGATCGCCGCCGACCTCGCCCATCCGCAACAACGCGTGCTCGTACCAACCGAACAGGAACGCGACGACGCGGGGGTCCGAGAGGCCTTCGGCGCCGCGGCACCGACGGCGCCACTCCCGCGCGCCGTCCGGCGCGAGCACGCCGGCCGCGACCGCGGGCTCGACGACGTGCCGCAGCCAGGTTCCGGCGTCCACGCGCCCGTGCAACTCCCGCGGGGTGGCCGCCTCGGCGACCTCCAGGCCGAGTTCCCGTGCATGGATCAGCGCCTGCACGCGCTGCTGGATGGAGAGGCCCTCGAGGGGAGCCGTCAGGAGCTCGAGGCGGGTCATGGACGCGCGCGGGGGGTCGGCCGGGGAGGAGGCGGTCGATCGGCGAAAGCTAGCCCCGCGTCGGCGGCCGCGCCACGGCTCGCCGGATGGCAGCCCTCCGCGATCGCCGGGCCGGGCGCCGCGGACGCTTCGGCCGGCACGCCGCGCAACGACGCGACGCCGGGCTACAACCACCACGGCCCGCCCCGGCGGAGCACGCTCGCGGCCTCGGCGCCTCTCGCTCGCGTCCCGGCGGCGCGCTCCCCCACGCCGCGCGAGCCGGCGCTACCCGTTCGTGCAGAACGTGTCCGGTGTGCGGCGGCAGCGGCAGGGGCGCAGCCCGACGGGGCCGTCGCCGGGCCGGAGCGCCGATTCGACGAGGTCCGCCAGGATCGCGATGAAGCGCGGGTCATCGTGCGGCACGGGCACGCGCACGAAGCGGAGTCCGCGCTCCTCCGCCTCCTGGCGCAGCTCGATGTCCAGCTCGGAGAGCGTCTCCGACTGCTCGTGCATGAAGCTCACGGGGACCACGACCACGGCATCGGCGGCGACGTGCTCGATCACGTCGCCGATGTCCGGCTTCGTCCACTCGATCGGCCGGTTGCCGTGGTTCTGGTAGCCGAGCTCGAAGCGCTCGACGCCGGCGACGTCGGCGATGGCCCGGCAGTTCTCCTCGGTGTAGTCCCGGTAGCGGCTGCCGGCCTCGATGTACTTGAGCGGCGTGCCATGGGCGGAGAAGACGAGGCGGACCGCCGGGTCGGCGAGGTCGACGCCGGCTGCCGCCGCCGCGGCGGCGATCCCCTCCGCGCGCAGCGGCGCGTAGGCCGGGTGCCGGTGCCAGCCGCTGACCTCCACCATCGGTACGTCCCAGCCGATCGCATCCAGCGCGGCCCGCGTCTGCTCGAGCGCCATCACGTTCGTGGATGGCCCGCACACCGGGTAGACCGGCAGCGCGACCAGCCGCTCGACGCCGTCCGCGCGCGCCCGCCGCAGCACATCCTCGATCAGCGGATCCGCGAACTGCATGGCGACGTAGACCCGCGCCGCGAGGCCGCGCCGGCGCAGCTCGACCGCCAGGTCGTCCGCCTGCCGCTGCGCCTGCTGGTTCAGCGGCGAGCCGCCGATCGCGGCGTACTCCGCGATCAGCCCGGGCGCGCGCTGCTCGGCGAGCTGGCGGGCGCGGGCGCGCGCCGCCTCCGGCGCCGCGTGCGCCTCGAGCGGCGCGTTCATCAGGAAGATCCGCTCGAGGTAGGGGATGACGGCCTGCGGCGTCGCCTCGGAGGGCTCGCCGAAGTTGAGCAACAGCACGCCGATGGTCACGCGCTCGACTCCGCGCTCGCGGGTGGCAAGGGTACGGTCCGCTGAAGGTAACGGGGCCGGATTCGGGGCGGGAGTCCGCACCCCGCCGCGCGCCGGAGTGGCGCGCCGGCGCCACGCCGTCGCACATTCCCGCCTCGAGCGACCCGCCCGCATCGACGCCGCCCCGGAGGTCCGATGAAGAGCGCGAACGTCCGCATCCGCTCTCGCCACACCGCTCCGTGCCGATCCGCCTCGAGCCCGCCGACCCGGAGCCGCTACACGGCGCCGACGCGCGCGTGGCGAGCGCCGCATGCCGGCGACGCCGTGTGCGTCGACGACCGGCCCGGAGGCGAGGCGGCGCGCGGCCGGCCCCCGGCGACGGTGGGCGCGCCATGAGCACGTTCCGCTCCGTCTTCATCGCCGTCGTCGTCGCCACCGCGCTGCTGGTGGCGGGGGTGCTGATCCACGCGCGGCGCCCCGCCGTCGAGCGGGCGCAGCCGACGCCGCAGCTCGTCGAGGCGACGGGGAAGTGCGCCGCCTGCCACCGGCAGGAGACGGGCGCGATCGTCGTCGAGTACGAGCAGAGCCGGCACGCCGCGGTCGGCACGAACTGCCTCGACTGCCACAAGGCGCTCGAGGGGCAGGAGCGCTTCGAGCATCGCGGCTTCACGCTGACGCGTCGGATCACGCCGCGGAACTGCGCCGAGTGCCACGCCACGCAGTACGACGAGTTCCTGCGCAGCCGGCACGCCGCCCCGGCGTACGCCGCCGTGCTCGGCGCCGCGCCGTTCACGGCGGCGCAGGTCGCGTTCGCCGAGCAGTACCATCCGGGCGGCGTGCGCCGGCCGCCGAACCCGCTGATCGCGGCGGAGGGCGATGTCGCCACCACGGCCGGCTGCGTCTCGTGCCACCAGATCGGCCAGCCGCATCGCGACGGCAGCATCGGCAACTGCACGGCGTGCCACGCGCGGCACGCGACGTCGGTCGCGCTGGCGCGGCTGCCGACCACGTGCGGGCAGTGCCATCTCGGGCCGGACCACTCGCAGCTCGAGATCTACCAGGAGTCGAAGCACGGCGTGCTCTTCAACGCGCAGCGGGCGCGGCTGAACCTCGAGGCCGACCCGAAGCGGCTGACCGCCCGCGACATGCCCGTCCCCACCTGCGCGACGTGCCACATGAGCGGCCTCGGCGGCCAGGGAATGACGCACGACGTCGGGCAGCGCCTCTCCTGGTACCTGTTCGCCGCCGTCTCGACGAAGCGGCCAGGCTACCTCCGCGCACAGAACGCGATGAAGGCGATCTGCCTCGAGTGTCACACCCGCCCGCACGTCGAGCGGGTTTACCGGCAGGCGGAGACGGTCGTCGCGGCGACGAACGCGCGCATCGCCGAGGCGACGCGGCTCATGGACGGGCTGCGGAAGGACGGCCTGATCGGCGATCGGCCGTTCACCCGGCCGATCGACTTCACGTTCTTCGACCTCTGGCACTACTTCGGCCGCACGACGAAGCACGGCGCGTTCATGGGCGGCGCCGACTACATCCAGTGGCACGGCAACTACGAGCTCCTCGCCCACTGGGTGAGGCTCCAGGCGGAGGCCCAGCAGCTCAGGAGGGAACGTGGCGGGATGGCCGGAGGCGCTACGCCGGGCCACGGCCGATAAGGCGCCGCTCGTCGAGGCGTTCGCGACCGCGAACCTCGCGTTCCTCGTCCTCGACGTCTACCTCGCGCACTCCGCGAACTCCTTCCACCGCTGGGCGGAGTGGATCCCGCTCGGCTTCGCCGCCGCCGGCGCGCTCGCGCTCGGCGTCAATCTCGCGCTGCCCCGCCCGTTCGACTCGCCGCGCGGCCGCTGGATCGGCATCCTCGTCGCCGCCGGCGCCATCCTCGTCGGCATCGCCGGGCTCCTCTGGCACCTCGGCAGCCGCTTCTTCCAGGAGTTCACGCTCCGCGCGCTCGTCTACTCCGCGCCGTTCATCGCGCCGCTCGCCTTCACCGGCATCGGCTTCCTCGTGCTGCTGAACCGCCTCGTGCCGCACGACTCCGCCGAGTGGGCCCGCTGGCTCGTCCTCCTCGCGCTCGGCGGCTTCATCGGCAACTTCGGCCTCTCGCTCGTCGACCACGCGCAGAACGGCTTCTTCAACCCGCTCGAGTGGCTGGCCGTGGCCGCGGCGGCGCTCGGCGTCGGCTACCTCCTGCTCCCCGTCCTCGTCACCGTCACCCGCGCCTACCTGCGCATCGGCATCCTCGTGCTCGGCCTCGAGGCGCTGGTCGCGGTCGTCGGCTTCGCCGCCCACGTGCTCCCGGTCTTCGGGGCCGCCGATGTCCCGCTCCGCGAGCGCGTCATCTACGGCGCGCCGGTCTTCGCGCCGCTGCTGTTCGCGGACCTGGCCGCGCTGGCCGCGCTCGCGCTGTGGGCGCTGAACGATGCCACGCGCACCACGCCGGTGCCGGAAACCACCGGCGCGGCGGCGGATTGAGGCGACCTGCGCGTTCGCCACCTGAACCGCCGGAACTACGGGCGGGGGCGGGGACTGCGGGTCGGACTTCGGGCG
>JADGGV010000306.1 GCA_019689775.1 Gemmatimonadota bacterium | reverse complement strand
CCTCGGACTTGACAGGAGCGGGGGCGGGAATGGCGAGTGAGGGGCGAATGGAGCAGACGTACTTTCGGCGCGGGTTCGGGCTGAAGAAGGAGATCGAGCCGCTGCTGGAGGTGGAGTACCACAGCGAGCTGGTCGAGGAGATCCGTGCGCGGGGGTACGTGGCGGAGTACGACGGGCTAGTGATCCGGCTGGCGGCGGCGTTCGGCTTCTGCTACGGCGTGGACCGGGCGGTGGACTACGCGTACCAGGCGCGGCACAAGTTCCCGGACCGGCGGATCTTCCTGATGGGGGAGATCATCCACAACCCGCACGTGAACCAGCGGTTGCGGGAGCGGGGGATCACGTTCCTGTACCCGGCGGCCGGGGGGCGCTTCGACTTTTCGGGGATCGGGCCGGACGACGTGGTGATCATCCCGGCGTTCGGCGTGACGCTCCAGGATTTCGCGCGGCTGAAGGAGATCGGCTGCATCCTGGTGGACACGACGTGCGGCTCGGTGCTGAACGTGTGGAAGCGGGTGGAGTCGTACGCGCGGGACGGCTTCACGGCGCTGATCCACGGGAAGTACTTCCACGAGGAGACGCGGGCGACGGCGTCGCAGGTGCACACACACCCCGGCGGGAAGTACATCGTGGTGCGGGACATGGCGGAGGCGCGCCTGGTGTGCGACTACATCGAGGGTGCGGCGGGCGCGCTGTCGCGGGAGGCGTTCACGGAGCATTTCCGTGAGAAGGCGTCGGCGGGCTTCGATCCGGACGCGGACCTGGTGCGCGTGGGCGTGGCGAACCAGACGACGATGCTGGCCTCGGAGTCGCTGGCGATCGCGGCGGAGATCGGGAAGAGCCTGGAGCGGCGCTACGGTGCGGCCGCGCTGGCGGAGCACTTCCGCTCGTTCGACACGATCTGCTCGGCGACGCAGGAGCGGCAGGACGCGGTGCTGGCGATGATGCAGGATCCGCCGGACCTGATGATCGTGATCGGCGGCTACAACTCCTCGAACACCAACCACCTCGCGCACCTCTGCCGCGGGTACACCACCACGTACCACATCGCCGACGCCACGTGCATCGACCCGGCGGCGGGGACGATCCGGCACAAGCCGGAGCTGTCGGCGGACGCGCCGGAGGTCGTGACGGGCGACTGGCTGCCGCGGGGGCGCATCTCCGTGGGGATCACGGCCGGCGCCTCGACCCCCAACAACAAGATCGGCGAGACGGTCGAGCGCGTGTTGGCGACGCGCGGCGTGCTGTAGGCCGCGGGCGGGCGACGGCCGGCGGGGCGCCCCGCGGCGCGGCACGCGCCGGGTGGTTCCGCTGCGTGCTCCGGAGGGGCGGCGGCGCCGGGTGCGGCCGTGTGGCCCAGCGCGCCTGGCCGAGGCCGCGGTGGCGGCCTCGGCGCGGAACGCGCGCGCCGAGCCGGCGGGTTTCCCCGGGGGGATCCGCCGGGCGGCGGGAAACGCCCGATTCCCGGAAAATCCAGGCGGGACAAGGCGGATCCCGCCGTTCGCGGCGGGGTAGAGTGGCGCATCCCCTGCAAGGCTCGGCGGCCGCTGGCACGGCCATGGACGGAGGAGGCATGCTTCGGAGGGCAAGTCGGACGGCGCGGCGCGGCGTCCTTTTTTCCGCCGCCACGCTCGCGCTGGCGGGATGCGGCTTCTTCACGAGGGTGCAGGGCCCGGCGGCGTCGCCTCGGGCGCCGGAGCCGAAGGTGGTCGAGCGGCGGCTGGCGGCGCCGAGCATGCCGCCGGACAGCGAGGGGCGGGCGGTGCTGCGCGCGGCGACGAAGGATCGCGGGAAGAAGATCCTGGTGTCGACCGAGGACCGCTGGCTGTGGTACGTGTCGGGGACGGACACGTTGATGAGCGTGCCGGTCGCGGTGGGGATGGGGAAGGATTTCACGTTCCAGGGGAAGCGGTGGCACTTCGCGACGCCGCGGGGGCGGCGGAAGGTGCTGCTGAAGCGACCGAACCCGATCTGGACGGTGCCGGAGTGGCACTACTACGAGCGGTCGGCGCAGGAGGGGCTGAAGCTCGTGAAGATGGTGCCGGGGCGGCGCTACACGCTGTCGGACGGGACGTACCTGATCGTGCGGGGGACGCAGGTGGGGCGGGTCAACCAGTTCGGCAACTTCTGGGCGATCGACCCCGGGATCGAGATCATCTTCGACAGGACGCTGTTCGTGCCGCCGGTGAACAGCGCGCAGCGGCGGGTGCCGAACGCGCTAGGGCCGTACAAGCTGGACATGGGGGACGGCTACCTGATCCACGGCACGCACATCTACAACGAGGACTCGATCGGCGAGGCCGTCAGCCACGGCTGCGTGCGGATGCGGAACGAGGACGTGACGAAGCTGTACGCGATGGTGCCGGTGGGGACGCCGGTGTACATCTTCTGATATTCTGATATCCGGTCCGGCAAATCCGTTTGTCGTTCCCGCTCCCGGTTACGCTCCCGCTCCCGAATCGCCGGGAGCGGGAGCGAAAGCGAAAGGGATCTGGCGGACTTCGTTGGCGGGTGGATTCGGACCGGCTGAACGGCCCGGGCGCCAGAGCGGCGCCCGGGCCGTTCGCGCAGGGGCGGACAAGATTCCCGCGGCCCGCGCTCAGAACGTGAACTCCGTCTGGAAGAGCGCCCGGGTCTGCGTCTGGGTGGCGGCGTCGGTGGGCGGCAGGCCCTCGTAGCCGGTGTGCTCGAGGTCGGCGAGGAGGCGGACGTTCGGGGCGAGGCGGTAGGAGACGCCGCCGATCAGGCGGGTGAACGCGTCGCGACGGGTGTCGATGTCGGGATCGACGGCGTCGACGCGGGCGATGATGCCCACGGCGGTGTTCGGCACGGCGAGCGTGGCGAACGCGGAGAGGAGGTGGGCGTCCTGGTCGCGCGCGCCGATGGGGACGCCGGCGGAGTCGCGCAGCGTGAGGCGGTTCCTGGCCAGGCCGTACTCGGCGGCGAGCGTGAGGAGCCGGGAGCGGTAGGAGAGCATGGCGATGGCGCGGTCGCGGGCGCCGCCGTCGGCGAACTTGCCGACGTGGCCGTAGCCGGAGAGGCGCAGCCCGCCGACGCGGCTCGGGTCGTCGCTGGCGAGGAGGCGGACGGAGAGGCGCGCCTCGGCGTCGAGGTACTTGCCATCCGGCGGGCTGGCGAAGCCCTCGCCGTTCACGACGACGGCCTGGCCGTTCACGAGCTCGTCGTGCCAGTCCAGGTCGACGCCGGCGCCGAGGTCGGCGGAGGTGAGGAACCCGGCGCGGTCGGCGGCGACGTTCCCCTGGATGCGGTAGCCCCAGAGCTGCTCCTCCCAGTCGACCCAGGGGGTGTGGATCAGGCCGAACTTCAACGCGACCGGGCTGGAGGTGGTGGGCCGCCAGGAGAAGAAGGCGTACTTCAGCCGGTAGTCGAGGGCGCCGCGGGCGCCGCGGTAGATGTCGGCGGTCACGCGCGTCGAGATGCCGTGGCCGAAGCCACCCAGGACGTTCAGGTACGCGCGCGTGACGTTGAAGGCGTTCCGCCCGTGGGCGGTGTCGGCGAGGAGGTACTCGTACTCCGCGTAGACGACGCCGCCGACGCGCACCTCCTGCGCGGCGGCGGCTCCAGCGGATCCCATCACGGCCAAGACACTGAAGGCGATCGAACGCAAACGCATTCCCCGGCGCTCCCATCATCGGAAGGTTGGTGGCGTATGTCGGTCGCCGGGGATTCTGACGGGTCTACGTCACGACACGGGTCGCGCCCTCGTCACGGCTCGGTAACGTCGTCACGGGCCGCGCGCTCGGCGCCCTCGCCGAAGACGAGGCCGGTGCCGGCGGCCTGCGCGGCGATCGCCTCGCGCAGCGCGCGGATCTCATCGTTGGAGTGGCCGGCGGCGCGCAGCCGCCGGTCCATCTCGATGCGCTTGACCGCGGCCTTGAGGGTGCCGAGCGCAAGCGTGGCGCAGCGCGGCCGCGAGCCGACGATGTCCTCGCCCAGGATCCGGATCATGTCCTCGTACGACATGTCCATCACCTGCTGGAACGTGAGCCGCTTCCTGTTCACGCGCTCGGCGAGGATCGAGGCCGCGGCCTGGCTGATCGTGCACCCCTCGCCCTCGAAGCTCACCCGCTCGATGCGGTCGCCGTCCGGCACCGCCTTCACGTACATCGAGACGACGTCGCCGCAGCCGGGGTTGCCGCCCGGCATGCGCACGTCGGCATCCGGCATGGCGCCCTTGTGCCGCGGCCGCTTGAAGTGGTCGACGAGCAGCTCGATGCGTGTCTGGCGGTCCATCACGTCCTCCGAACGGGTACTCCTCTGATACCCGCAAGAAGCGGGGCGTATCCGGGGGCGCGTGCGTTGGCGGCGGGGTGGAATCGGGCCGGTCAGCGCTCGATCGGCATCCCCACGGAGTTCCCCCACTCGGTCCAGGAGCCGTCGTAGTTGCGCACGTTCGGGTAGCCGAGGAGGTACTTCAGCACGAACCAGGTGTGGCTCGACCGCTCGCCGATGCGGCAGTAGGCGACGACCTCCTCCGACGGGTTCAGCTTCTTCTCGTCCTCGTAGATCGCCCGCAGCTCGTCGGCGGTGCGGAACGTGTGCGTCTCGGGGTTGACGGCGCGGCCCCAGGGGACGTTGCGCGCGCCCGGGATGTGGCCGCCGCGCAGCGCGCCCTCGTTCGGGTAGTCCGGCATGTGCAGCCGCTCGCCGCGGTACTCCTCCGGGCTGCGCACGTCCACGAGCTGCCCCCGCCGCTCCACGAGCTGCCGCACCTGGTCGCGGAACGCCCGGATCGGCGCGTCGTTGCGCTCGCCGACCGTGATGTTGCCCGGCGGGAACGTCGGCACCTCCGTCGTCAGCGGCCGGCCCTCCGCCTCCCAGCGCGCCCGCCCGCCGTCCATGATCCGCAGCTTGTCGAGGCCGAACAACTGGAACACCCAGAACGCGTACGTCGCCCACCAGTTGTTCTTGTCGCCGTAGAGCACGATCGTCGTGTCGTCGTTGATGCCCAGTCGGCGCAGCAACTGCTGGAACGGTTCCCGCTGCACGAAGTCCCGGGTCAGCGGATCGTTCAGGTCGGCGACCCAGTCCACCTTCACGGCGCCCGGGATGTGGCCGATGTCGTACAGCAGGATGTCCTCGTCGCACTCGATCAATCGCACGCCGGGGTCGTTGAGGTGCTCCGCGACCCAGTCGGTCGAGACCAGGACCTCGGGGTGGGCGTAGCCGCGCGCCTCGATCGGGCGGACCCGCGGCGCTTCCGTCGTCGACATGTCTGCTCCCTCCCGTTGACCGTGCGCCAGATCAGGCCGCGCCGTTGCGCCGCGTGGCGGCGGTCCGGCTGGCCGGTCTGACTCCACCTCGGTGTGGCGTATGTGTTGGCAGTACGAATCATTGCGGGGAGGGGCAAGTTCCGCGCCGGGCGGGGG
>JADGGV010000305.1 GCA_019689775.1 Gemmatimonadota bacterium | reverse complement strand
GGGGAGGACGGGGGCGGCGGCGCGCGCGTGGCCCGGCGCCGCGCTCGCGCTGGCGGTGCTGGCGGCGTGCTCGTCGTACGGCGAGACCGTCGGGGCCATGCTGCCGGGGCCGCCGGGGCTGCTGATCGCCTACACGGAGGTGCCGGATTCCGCGGCGAAGGCGTGCGAGGCCGCGATCCGGACGACGGGGTGGAAGATCGACGCGTCGGGTCCGGCGGTCGGCTACATGGACACCACCGTGGTGGAGTACACGCTGCGCTCGGGTGAGGACGGCGAGACCGGGTACACGCGCTGCATCTTCGACCGGGCGTCGGGGAAGGCCAGCTTCGGCGCGCCGTCCGGGCGGTGGACCATGACAGGGCCGACGACGGCGCTGCCGCTGGCGGTCATGGGCGCGTGCCGCGACGAGATCGAGGGCGCCGGCTGGACGGTCCTCGGGCTGATGCAGACGGTGCCGGTGGAAGGACCGGCGGAGCTGGTCTACCGGGTCCGACGGCCGGACGCGAGCGTCGTCGAGATGCGGTGCACGTACGACGGCGGGACGAGGAAGGCGAAGCTGGTGTACTGAGGCGGGGCGCCACGCCGCCGCATCGGCGGGCACGGGTCCGGGCCCGGCTCCGCCGCCCGCGGTAGACGTCACCGGACCTGGGAACCGTCCACAGCCGGAAACGGATACGGACACGGGCCCGGGCCCGTTCACGTCGTCGCGGCCCGGGAACGCAGGCGCAGGCGTTCCCGGGCACGGAGGGCTACGCCCGGATCAGCTTCCGGTACTTGATCCGGTGCGGCATGTCCGCCTCGGCGCCCAGACGGCGCTTCCGGTCGGCCTCGTACTCCTGGTAGTTCCCCTCGTAGAAGACGACGCGCGAGTCGCCCTCGAACGCCAGGATGTGCGTGGCGATGCGGTCGAGGAACCAGCGGTCGTGCGAGATGACGACGGCGCAGCCGGCGAAGCCGAGGAGCGCCTCCTCGAGCGCGCGGAGCGTGTCGACGTCGAGGTCGTTCGTGGGCTCGTCGAGCAGGATCAGGTTGCCGCCGGCGCGCAGCACCTTGGCCAGGTGCACGCGGTTGCGCTCGCCGCCGGAGAGGACGCCGATCTTCTTCTGCTGGTCCGCGCCCTTGAAGCCGAACCAGGAGCAGTAGGCGCGGCTGTTGACCTTCGCCTTGCCGACGTCGATCTCGTCGTCGCCGCCCGAGATCTCGTCGTAGACGGTCTTGTTCGGGTCGAGCGCGTCGCGGCTCTGGTCGACGTAGGCGAGCTGGACGGTCTGGCCCAGCTTGAGCGTCCCGGCGTCCGGCTGCTCCTGGCCGACGATCATGCGGAAGAGCGTCGTCTTGCCGGCGCCGTTCGGCCCGATCACGCCGACGATGCCGCCCGGGGGGAGGCGGAACGAGAGGCCCTCGAAGAGGAGCTTGTCGCCGAAGGCCTTGGAGACGCCGGCGGCGACGACGACGTCGTCGCCGAGGCGGGGCCCGTTCGGGATCACGATCTCGGCCTTCGTCAGCTTCTCCTTCGGGTCCTGACCGAGGAGCTGCTCGTAGGCGGCGAGGCGGGCCTTGCTCTTGGCCTGGCGGGCGCGCGGCGCGAGGCGGACCCACTCCAGCTCGCGCTGGAGCGTGCGCATGCGGGCCGACTCCGCCTTCTCCTCCCGACGCAGCCGCTCCTGCTTCTGCTCGAGCCAGGACGAGTAGTTGCCCTTCCACGGGATCCCCTCGCCCCGGTCCAGCTCGAGGATCCACTCGGCGACGTTGTCGAGGAAGTAGCGGTCGTGCGTGATGGCGACGATCGTGCCCTTGAACTCCGCGAGGTGGTGCTCGAGCCAGGCGACGGACTCCGCGTCCAGATGGTTCGTCGGCTCGTCGAGCAGGAGCAGGTCGGGCTCCTCGAGCAAGACCTTGCAGAGCGCGACGCGGCGCCGCTCGCCGCCGGAGAGCGTCGTCACGTTGGCGTCGGCGGGCGGGAGCCGGAGCGCGTCCATGGCGATCTCGATCTTGCGGTCGAGGTCCCAGGCGTTCGCGTGCTCGATCGCCTCCTGGAGGCGGGCCTGCTCGTCGATCAGCGCCTGCATCTCGTCGTCGTCGGTGACCTCGGCGAAGCGCATGTTGACCTCGTCGAAGCGACGGAGCAGGTCGCGGACCGGCTTGACGGCGAGCTCGACGTTCCCCTTCACGTCCAGGGTGGGATCGAGCTGCGGCTCCTGCGGGAGGTAGCCGATGCGCGTGCCGGCCATGGCCCACGCCTCGCCCTGGAAATCGGTATCGACGCCGGCCATGATGCGCAGCAGCGAGCTCTTCCCGGAGCCGTTCGGGCCGACGACGCCGATCTTCGCGCCCGGGTAGAACGACAGCCAGATCCCCTTCAGGACCTCGCGCGACGGCGGGACGACCTTCCGGAGGTCCTTCATCACGTAGATGAACTTCGATGTATCGGTGCTCATGCGATTCCGTGTCGTGGTGGGGCCTCCGGCGCGGGCGCGGCGGCCGAGCGAGCGCGGGAGCGCAAGCCGCGGGGCGCGGGCGCCGTCCGCGGCGGGCCACGGCGCCGCCGCCAGACCGCTCCGCGCCGGGACCGGAGGCGGATCGGCCCGAAATCTAACCGGTTCCCCGAGGGATTTGCAGCCGAGCGCGCGCGAGGCCGTGCCGATCGGCGGGGCGGCGGCGCGGCCGCAGGCGGCGCGCCCGGAGGGCTACCGGTCGAGCAGTCGCCGGTAGGCGCGGTACATCGCGACACGCCAGCGCAGGATCATGCCGAACGCGAGGATGAAGAAGATGGCGGCGGTCTGGCGCGGCGAGACGAACTGGCCGATGTAGCCGCGGAGCGCGATCCGGACGGCGAGGAGCGCGACGAGGATCGCGAGGAACGCACGCGAGCGCTGCATCATCACGACGTCGCCGCGGCGCTCGAGCGTGGAGGTGCGGGCGAGCGGGTAGTAGAGGACGAGCGCGCCGAAGAGGAACGCGCCGAGCGCCCAGGTCCAGGGGATGCGGAACGCGGGGAGCAGGAACATCGAGAAGCCCGTGCTCATGGCGAGCGGCGGGATGACGATCTTGGGCGTGGAGACGGGCGACTTGGTCTCGCGGACGCGCCAGGCGAGGACGGCGGCGCCGCCGGCCACAGGGGCGACGAGCGCGAGCGGCTGAAGCGCGGTGAAGCCGATCATGCAAGCATCGAGGTGGTCGGTGCGCGACGGCCGGGGGCCGCCGCGGCGGGCCCCGGTCCCATCCCGGAATGGAACCCCTAGGGCGCGGCGAAGTTCAGCGTCGGGAGGACGCGCCGGCGCCGGTCGCGGCGGCGGAAGTACTCCTCGACCGGCTCGGCCTCGCCCTTCTCCACCAGCCGTGCGTAGCGCCGCGGCACGAACGCGCAGTAGGGCTCGGCCTCGAACGGGTCGCCGGTGACGGCGTAGGCGCGGGCGCGACTGCCGCCGCAGACGTCGCGGTACTCGCAGACGCCACACTTCCCCTGGAGGAGCGACTTGTCGCGGAGGTGGCGGAACAGCGGGGCGTTCCGGTAGACCTCGACGAGGTCGTCGCGCCGGACGTTGCCGGCGGAGAGCGGGAGGAAGCCGGACGGATAGATCTCGCCGACGTGGCTGATGAACATGAAGCCGTCGCCGTCGTTGACGCCCCTGGCGCGGCCGACGCCGTCCTTGAGCGAGAAGTCGGCGCCGGCGGTCAGCTCGTCGGGCGGCGCGTCGCGGCGGCCGCTCCGGCGCTCGGCGACCTGGCGCTGGAGGACGACGCGGCGGTACTGCGGCGCCGCCGTCGCCTTGATGTCGAAGGGCGCCTCCGTCGACATGTCGTACATGCGGTGGAAGACGGCCTCCCACTGCTCGGCGGTGGGGACGTCCTCGGGGCGGGCGCGGCCGGTGGGGACGAGGACGAAGACCTCCCAGAAGACGATCCCGAGCGCCCGCATCAGCTCGTAGAGGTTGTCGAAGTCGTCGAGGTTCCAGTTCGAGACGGTCGTGTTGACCTGCGTGGAGAGCCCGACGCGGCGGGCCTCCTGGAGGATGCCGACGGCCCACTCCCAGCACCCCTGCACGCCGCGGATCGCGTCGTGGATCCAGGGCACGGAGCCGTCGATGGAGACGGAGATGCGCGCGAGCCCGGCCTCCTTCAGGCGACGGAGCGTGTCCGCGTTGACGCGCGGCGAGACCGTCGGCGTCATGGCCATGCGCAGGCCCAGCCGTGCGCCGTACTCGGTGAGCTCGACGATGTCGGGGCGCTTCAACGCATCGCCGCCGGTGAAGACGAAGAGGATCTGGCCGAAGCGGCGCACGTCGTCGAGGAGCTGCTTCGCCTCGGCGGTCGTGAGCTCGTCGGGGTGGCGGTCGGGGATGGCCTCGGCGCGGCAGTGCTTGCACGCCAGGTCGCAGGCGCGCGTCGTCTCCCAGATCACGATCCAGGGCGCGCGGTCGAAGTCGAAGCCGGCGAGGCCGGGCCTGGGCGTTCCTCCGGGGTGTGGCATGGCGCGCTCCTCCGTGGCTCGGCGGCGGTCGGGCGTCTCCCGACCGGGCGCCGCGGTCGTCCTCAATCTGCCCCGGGCCGGCCGGGGACGTAGTCGGGCGCCGCCGGATCCGGCGTGCGGGGAATCCCGACGGGGCGTGGGACTTGCAGCGCGCGCCGGAGCGCCGCGCGCCGCGTGGTGCCGGGCGCGCCGGCCGCCGCCGCAACCCCCGCCTGGAGGCCTCGTTGAACAGCTTCGGCTCCCGCTCGATCCTCGACGTCGCCGGCCGGAAGTTCGAGATCTACCGGTTGGACGCGCTCGAGACGCTCGGGGCGGACGTGTCCCGGCTCCCGTACTCCCTCCGCATCCTGCTCGAGAACCTGCTCCGCCTGGAGGACGGCGTGGTCGTGCCGCGCGAGGACGTGGAGACGCTCGCCCGGTGGGACCCGAGGGCGGCGCCGCGCGACGAGATCGCCTTCACGCCGGCGCGGGTGCTGCTCCAGGACTTCACCGGCGTGCCGGCGATCGTCGACCTGGCGGCGATGCGCGACGCGATGGCCGAGCTGGGCGGCGACCCGCAACGGATCAACCCGCTCCAGCCGGTGGAGCTGGTCATCGACCACTCGATGCAGGTGGACGTCTCCGGGTCGCCGGAGGCGATGCGGCTGAACAAGGAGATCGACTACCGGCGCAACCGGGAGCGCTACGCGTTCCTGCGCTGGGGGCAGACGGCGTTCCGCAACTTCAAGGTGGTGCCGCCGTACACGGGGATCGTGCACCAGGTGAACCTGGAGCACCTGGCGCGGGTGGTCTTCACGTCGGACGAGAACCCGTCGGCCCGGCCGAGCGCGACGGGGCTGCCGCAGGCGTACCCGGACACGCTCGTGGGCACGGACTCGCACACGCCGATGGTGAACGGGCTGGGCGTGCTGGGCTGGGG
>JADGGV010000013.1 GCA_019689775.1 Gemmatimonadota bacterium | reverse complement strand
GCCGAGGGGGAGCGGGGGAGGGAGGCGCCGGTCGCGCCGGCGGCGGCGGAGCCGGCGCCGGGCGCGCCGCCGCGGCCCGAGGCGCCGCGCCGGCAGCTCCGGCGCGCGGCCGAGGTGCTGGGCCGCATGCCGCGCCCGGCGGCGCCGGGGACCGGCGTGCCCGAGCGGCGTGCTCCTGCCCCGGCGGCGAGCGCGGGGCCCGGCGGGCAGGTCCGGATCCAGGCCGAGGGCTTCACGGCCGACGGCCGTCGCAAGGCGAAGGACAAGAAGAAGAAGAAGCGGCGGGTCGACGCCGAGCAGGTGCAGGAGAACATCGCCCGCACCATGGCAGAGCTGAAGGCGGGCGGGCGGAAGCGTCGCCACGCGCACCGGCGGGAGGACCTGCGAGCGGAGCGCGAGGAGGAGCGCCTGCGGCTGGCGGAGGAAGAGGCGACGAAGATCCGCGTCAACGAGTTCCTGACGGTCGCGGAGCTCGCGGAGCTGATCGGCCACTCGCCGACGGAAATCATCTCCAGCGCCTTCAAGAACCTGGGGATGATGGTCACGATCAACCAGCGCCTCGACTTCGATCAGATCGAGCTGCTCCTGGACGAGTTCGGCTTCCAGGCCGTGCGCGAGGAGGAGTACGGCGCCGAGATGATCGAGGAGCTGGAGGAGGAGGAGGACGAATCGAGGCTGGTGCCGCGGCCGCCGGTGGTGACGGTCATGGGCCACGTCGACCACGGGAAGACGTCGCTGCTGGACTACATCCGCAAGACGAACGTGATCGCCGGCGAGGCGGGCGGCATCACGCAGCACATCGGCGCGTACCACGTGAAGCTGGGCGACGGTCGGGCCATCACCTTCCTCGACACGCCCGGTCACGCCGCGTTCACGGCGATGCGTGCGCGCGGCGCCGAGGTCACGGACGTGGTGATCCTGGTCGTCGCGGCGGACGATGCGGTGATGCCGCAGACGGTCGAGGCGATCAGCCACGCGCGCAACGCGGGCGTGCCGATCGTGGTGGCGATCAACAAGATCGATCTTCCGGGCGCGAACCCGGCTCGCGTGAAGCAGGAGCTGCTCAACCACCAGGTGGTGGTCGAGGAGTTCGGCGGCGACGTGTTGGCCGCGGAGATCAGCGCCAAGAAGGGGATCGGCATCGACGACCTGCTCGAGAAGGTCCTGCTCCAGGCGGAGATGCTGGACCTGAAGGCGAACCCGGAGCGGCCGGCGCAAGGCACGGTGATCGAGGCGCAGCTCGACGTCGGCAAGGGTCCGGTCGCCACGGTGCTGGTGACGAACGGGACGCTGCGGGTCGGCGACTCGTTCGTGTGCGGCCTCTACGACGGCCGCGTGCGCGCGCTGCTGGACGAGCGCGGCAACCACCTGAAGGAGGCGGGCCCGGGCATCCCGGCGCAGGTCCTCGGCATCAGCGGGGTGCCGCAGGCGGGTGACTCGCTGGTGGCGATGGACGCGCTGCGGGCCGCCGAGATCGCGCAGACGCGGCAGCGCCTCGACCGCGAGAAGCAGCTCCGGATCAAGAGCCGGGGCGTCAAGCTCACGGACATCAGCAAGCTGCTGGCGGCCGGGGAGCAGGCGCAGCTCAACCTGGTCATCAAGGGCGACGTGGACGGCTCGGTGCAGGCGCTGTCGGATGCGCTGGAGCAACTGTCCACGAGCGAGGTGCAGGTGCAGGTCGTCCACCGGGCGGTCGGCGCGATCAACGAATCGGACGTGCTCCTGGCGGCGACGGCGGGCGCGATCATCATCGGCTTCCACGTGCGGCCGTCGCCGGACGCGCGCAACGTCGCCACGCGGGAAGGCGTCGACATCCGCCTCTACAACATCATCTACGAGGCGGTGGAGGACGTCCGGAACGCGCTGGAGGGGATGCTCGCGCCCGAGGAGAAGGAGGTCATCCTCGGCACGGCCGAGGTGCGGCAACTCTTCAAGGTGCCGCGGGTCGGCACGGTGGCCGGCTGCATGGTCACGCACGGCACGATGGATCGCCGCGGTCGGATCCGTGTGGTGCGGGACGGCGTCCAGGTCTACGACGGGGAGCTGGGCTCGCTCAAGCGCTTCAAGGACGATGTGCGCGAGGTGCGCGAGGGCTTCGAGTGCGGCCTGAACGTGGCGGGCTACAACGATATCAAGGTCGGCGACGTGATCGAGTGCTACCGCGTCGAGGAGGTCGCCCGGACGCTGGCGGGCGCGGCGCAGACCGAGAGCCAGCAGGCCTGATCGTCGGAGGTCCGCTGGGAGGGGTAGGGTGGTCGTCGGCGTGATCGCGTGGGAGCTGGAGATCTTCGGCTGCCACTCGTTGAAGGAGAAGCGCTCCGTCATCAAGAGCCTCAAGGATCGGCTCCACGAGCGCTTCAACGTCTCGGTCGCGGAGACGGGGCACCAGGATCTCTGGCAGCGGGCCGAGCTCACCGCCGCGGTCGTGGCGGGTGAGCGCCGGCACGCCGAATCCGTGCTGGAGCGGGTGGACCGGCTCGTCGCCGCGGAGGCGCGGGCACGGATCATGGACAGCTACCGGACGTTCTATTGAGCGGGGCGGCGGCCGCGCGTACGCGGCCGCCGTTTTGCATGGCCGCGCCATGCGCGCCGCCATGGAGGATGGAGATGCCACGTCGCGTCGAGCGGCTGAACGAGCAGTTCCGGCGGGAGATCACCGATATCCTGCGAGGGCAGGCGAAGGATCCGCGCATCGGCGTCGTCACGATCACCGGCGCGCGGGTGGCGCCGGACCTCTCGTTCGCCCGGGTGTTCGTGAGTCCGCCCGCCGATGGGAGCGCGGGCGGGGAGATGATGGACGGCCTGCGCGCCGCGACCCCGTTCGTGCGAGGGGAACTCGGGCGGCGGCTACACATCCGCCGCGTCCCGGAGCTGCGCTTCGAGTTCGACGAGAGCCTGGCCCGGGCGCGGCGCATCGAGGCGCTGCTCGGGGAGGTGCTCGGGAACCGGCCGGGGGACGAGGGGACGGGTGAGCCTGCCGAGGACGATGACGATTCGTGACGGCGTGATCCCGGTCGACAAGCCGGAGGGGCCGACCTCCCACGACGTCGTCGCCGCCGCTCGCCGCGCCCTGGGCGTGCGCCGCATCGGCCACACCGGCACCCTGGATCCGTTCGCTTCGGGGCTGCTGCTCCTCTGCGTCGGCCGCGCCACCCGCATCGCCGAGTATCTGACCGGCCTGCCGAAGACGTACCGCGCGACGGCGCGGCTCGGCGTCGCCACCGACACGGACGACCGCACGGGGCGACCGATCGGCGGGTCGGACGCCTGGCGCGGGCTGTCGGCGGCCGACGTCGAGGCGGCCCTGCAGGAGCTCGTCGGGCCGCAGCTCCAGGTGCCACCGGCGTACTCGGCGAAGAAGCAAGGGGGCGAGCGGATGTACGAGCGCGCGCGGCGTGGCGCGCCGGTCGAGCTACCCGCGGTGCCGGTCACGATCCACGGGATCGATGTCGTCGGGCTGGACCTGCCCGACGTCGAGTTCGACGTGGAGTGCTCCAGCGGCACCTACATCCGGTCCATCGCGCGGGATCTCGGGGAGCGATTGGGGACGGGCGCGCACCTGACCGCGCTGCGGCGGCTGCGCATCGGGCCGCACGACGTGGGCGTGGCGCTACCGCTCGAGCGGCTGGGCCAGCCGGACGCGGTCCAGCGGGCCTGGCTCTCGCCGGCGAGCGCCCTCGCCCATCTCCCGGTCGCGGAAGCGGACCCGCGCGAGGTCGAGGAGGTCGCCCACGGCGCGCCGATCGACGCCCCCGCCGGCATTGCGGACGAGGCGCTGGTCGCCATCGTGCGCGACGGTGAGCTCATCGCGGTCGCGGAAGCGCGGGGTGGGCTCCTGCGCCCGCGCAAGGTGTTTGCGTGACCGCGGTCCTGTTCCCGGGCGCGCCCGGGGTCCCGGAGCATCCCCGCGGTTCCGTGGTCACGGTCGGAACCTTCGACGGGGTGCACCGCGGGCATTGGGCGGTACTCCAGGAGACCCGTCGTTGGGCCGAGGCGGACGGCCGTCGGAGCGTCCTGGCCACGTTCCATCCGCATCCGCTCCGGATCGTCCGCCCCGAGGCCGCGCCGCCGCTCCTGACCACGCCCGAGGAGAAGGAGGAGATCCTCGCCGAGTCCGGGATCGACTACGCCGTCTTCCTCCCGTTCACGCGGGACCTCTCCCAGTACTCGCCCGAGCGCTTCGTCGACGAGGTGCTCATCGGCCGGCTCCACATGCGCCGGCTCGTGATCGGCTACGACCACGGCTTCGGCCGCGGCCGGAGCGGCGATGTCGACACGCTGCGCCGGATCGGGCAGGAGCGCGGCTTCGAGGTCCACGTCGTGCCAGCCGTCCTGCACGACGGCGAGCCGGTGTCCTCGTCCCGGATCCGCCGCGCGCTCGAGGCCGGCGACGTCGTCGCCGCCGCCGAGGGCCTCGGTCGACCCTACTCGCTGCGCGCCCCCGTCGTCCGGGGCGACGGGCGCGGCCGCAAGCTCGGCTTCGCCACCGCGAACCTCGCCGTCCCGGCCGCCGACAAGCTCCTCCCACGCCCTGGAATCTACGCCGCGCGCGCGCTGGTCCGTCGCCAGCAGCGCGAGGGGGTGCTGCACCTGGGGCCGCGGCCCACGTTTTCCGGCGCCGCGCCGACCATCGAGTTGCACCTCTTCGACTTCGCGGAGGACATCTACGGCGACGAGCTGCGCGTCGAGTTCTGCGCCTGGATTCGCGAGATCCACCGGTTTAGCTCGGTGGCCGAGCTGATCGAGGCGATGCGCGCCGACCGCGATGCGGCGCGTGCGGCGCTGGCGGCGGGGACGGGCGCTTGCCGTCGCTCCGAAGCGGGGTTACAATCAAGGGCTACATAGATATCGGACATGCGAACCCTTCGCTTCCCGATCAGCGTAGACTCTCGCGGAGGCCAGGACATGGCGACCAAGGACGAGATCATCAAGAAGTACCAGCTCCACGACAAGGACCGGGGGAGCACGGCGGTGCAGATCGCGCTGCTCACCGAGCGGATCAACCACTTCAACGAGCACTTCCGCAAGCACCCCAAGGACTATCACGGTCAGCGCGGCCTGCTCATGATGGTGGGGAAGCGGCGGCGCCTCCTGGAATACCTCCGTCGTACGGATGTGAACCGGTACCGCGAGATCATCGCGGATCTCGGCCTGCGCCATTAACGGACCAAGGAACTCATGCATCGCATCGAGAAGACGTTCGCGGGTCGCCGGCTGATCCTGGAGACGGGTCGGATGGCGCGGCAGGCGAATGGCGCCTGTCTGGCGCAGTACGGGGAGACGGTGGTGCTCTGCACCGCGGTGACGTCCGACAATCCGAGCCCGCTGCCGTTCTTTCCGCTGACGGTGGAGTACCGGGAGCGGAGCTACGCCGCGGGGAAGATCCCGGGTGGCTTCATCAAGCGGGAGGGGCGGCCGAGCGACTCGGAGATCCTGTCGGCGCGGCTGATCGACCGGCCGCTGCGGCCGCTGTTTCCGGACGGCTTCATGCACGATACGCAGATCTTCGCGTACGTGCTGTCGGCGGATCAGGAGAACGATCCCGATGTGATCGCGGTGCTGGCGGCGTCGACGGCGCTGAACCTGTCGCGGATCCCGTTCCGGGACCAGGTGGCCGCGGTGCGGATCGGGCGGATCCAGGGGCAGTGGGTCCTGAACCCGACGTTCCAGCAACTGGAGTTCAGCGACGTCGACATCGTGGTCGCCGGGACGGCGAAGGCGATCATCATGGTGGAGGGCGGCGCGATCGAGGTGCCGGAGGAGGACCTGGTGGAGGGGCTGGAGGTGGCGCACCAGGGGATCCGCGAGCTGATCGCCATCCAGGACGAGCTGGTGCGCGAGATCGCGGTGCCGAAGATGGAGTGGACGCCGGTGCAGGTGCCGGAGGAGATCCGGCAGCGTGTGCAGGAGCTGGCGGAGGGGCGGGTCGCCGAGGCGCTGAACCTGAAGGACAAGCAGGAGCGGAAGCAGGCGCTGGCGGCGCTGCGCGAGGACATCGCCACGCAGCTCACGGAAGAGTTCCCGGAGCAGGGTCGCTTCATCGCCGACGCGCTGGGCGAGATCGAGAAGAAGACGATGCGCCGGCAGATCCTCGAGCGGGGCGAGCGGGCGGACGGTCGCACGCCGGACGAGATCCGGCCGATCACGTGCGAGGTCGGCGTGCTGCCGCGCACGCACGGCTCGGCGCTGTTCACGCGCGGGCAGACGCAGGCGCTGGCGGTGGTCACGCTCGGCACGGCGAACGACGAGCAGCGGATCGAGACGATCAACCAGCCGACCGAGACGTCGAAGTCGTTCATGCTGCACTACAACTTCCCGCCGTTCTCGACGGGGGAGGTCAAGCCGGTGCGCGGGACGAGCCGGCGTGAGATCGGGCACGGCAACCTGGCGGAGCGGGCGATCCAGCCGCTGCTGCCGGCCTACGAGGACTTCCCGTACACGATCCGGATCGTCTCGGACATCCTGGAGTCGAACGGCTCGTCGTCGATGGCGTCGGTGTGCGGCGCCTCGCTCTCGCTCATGGACGCGGGGGTGCCGATCAAGGCGGCGTGCGCGGGCGTGGCGATGGGGCTGATCAAGGAGGGTGACCAGGTCGCGGTGCTGACGGACATCCTCGGGCTCGAGGATGCGCTGGGCGACATGGACTTCAAGGTCGCGGGCACGCGCGAGGGCGTCACCTCGATCCAGATGGACATCAAGATCGAGGAGGGGCTCACGGTCGAGATCATGCGCGAGGCGCTGGAGCGGGCGAAGCGCGGGCGGTTGCACATCCTGAACATCATGGACACGGCGATCTCGGCCCCGCGCTCGGAGCTCTCGCCGTGGGCGCCGCGCATCATCACGATGCAGATCAACCCCGAGAAGATCGGCGAGGTGATCGGGCCGAAGGGGAAGACGATCCGCGCGATCCAGGACGAGACGGGCACGGAGATCACGATCGAGGACTCGGGGATCGTCAAGATCGCGAGCGTGTCCGGGGAGGCCGGGGAGCGCGCGCGCGAGCGGATCGCGAGCATCGTGCAGGAGCCCGAGGTGGGCCGGATCTACGAGGGGATCGTGAAGTCGACGACGTCGTTCGGGGCGTTCGTCGAGATCCTGCCCGGCACGGAGGGGCTGGTGCACATCTCCGAGCTTCAGGAGGGCCGGACGGAGAAGACGGAGGATGTGCTGAAGAAGGGCGACATCACCCGGGTGAAGCTCCTCTCCATCGACGAGAAGGGGCGTCTACGGCTCTCGCGCAAGGCCGCGCTCCAGGAGACGTGAGCGGGCCCGGCGTCGCGGCCGCCGGGACCGGCCGCCTTCAACGCGCCGAGCTGGGAGACGGGCTCGTGGTGCTCACCGAGGAGATGCCTGGCGTACGCTCGGCATCGGTGGGCATCTGGGTTCGTTTCGGCTCGGCGCACGAGCGTCGGTCCGAGATGGGGCTCGCGCACCTGCTCGAGCACATGGTCTTCAAGGGGACGCGGCGACGAACGGCGCGCGAGATCGCGCTGGTGCTGGAGCGCCTCGGTGGCAGCCTGGACGCCTACACCACGCGCGAGCACACGAGCTACCAGGCGCGCGTGCTCGATGCCGACGTCGACGTCGCGCTGGACGTCCTGACCGACCTGGTGCTGGACCCCCTGCTTCGCGCCGCGGACCTCGAGCTCGAGCGCAAGGTCGTGCTCGAGGAGATCGCGACGGTCGACGACACGCCCGACGACCTCGTCTTCGACCTTCACGCCGGATCGCTCTGGGGCGACCATCCCTACGGCTACCGGATCCTGGGCACGCCGGAGACGGTGGCCGCGATCTCACCGGACGACCTCCAACTCGCTCACGCCCGGAATTACCGTCGAGCCTCGCTGATCGTCGCCGCCGCGGGGAACGTGCGGCACGCCGCCGTCGTGGCCAGCGTGGAGTCACTGCTCGCGGACCGCGGCGCGGGGGGAGGCACGCCCGCGCCGTTGCCGCCGCCGGCGCCGCGGCCGCCGGTGGAGGTGCGAGTAGCGCGCCCCACGGCGCAGTCGCATATTGTCTTCGGCACCCAGACCTTCGGCCACGGTGACCCGCGACGGTATGCACTCGTGCTGCTCTCCGGCGCGTTCGGCGGGGGGATGAGCTCGCGGCTGTTTCAGCGCGTGCGGGAGGAGCTGGGGCTGGCGTACGCGGTCTACTCGTTCCAGTCGCTGTACCGCGAGGCCGGGGTGAGCGGCGTGTACGTCGGGGCGCGGCCGGAGGCCGCCGAGCAGGCGATGGCCGTCATCCGGGAGGAGATGCGGCGGCTGGCGCGCGACGGCCTCACGGCGGCCGAGCTGGAGGATGCGAAGGGGCAGGTGAAGGGACAGATGGTGCTGGCGCTGGAGTCGAGCGGCGCGCGGCTGCAACGGTTGGCGGGCTGTGCGCTGTACGACGAGCCATACCTGGGGCTGGACGAGCTGATGGCGCGGGTGGACGCGGTGACCCGCGACGATGTCGCCGCCCTGGCGGCGGAGTACTTCGACCCCGAGCGCCAGGTGGTGGTGTGCCTGGGTCCGGGTGGCGAGGCGTGACACGATCATTCTGCGAGCGAGAGCCATGATCATCGGGGTGCCGAAGGAGATCAAGACGAACGAGAACCGTGTGGCGCTGGTGCCGGGCGGGGCGGAGACGCTCGTCCAGGCGGGTCACACGGTGTTGGTGGAGCGGGGAGCCGGGCGGGGGAGCGGCTTCGAGGACGAGCTCTACGAGGCGGCGGGCGCGGAGCTGATCGATGGGCCGGAGGAGGTGTGGCGCCGCGCGGAGATGATCCTGAAGGTCAAGGAGCCGATCGCGGTGGAGTGGCCGCGGATGCGCGAGGGCCAGGTCATCTTCACGTACTTTCACTTCGCCGCGGACGAGGGGCTGACACGGGCGGTCATCGACTCGGGCGCGATCGCGATCGCGTACGAGACGGTGCAACTGCCGACGGGCGAGCTGCCGCTGCTCACGCCGATGAGCGAGGTGGCCGGCCGCATGGCGGTGCAGGAGGGGGCGAAGTACCTCGAGAAGTACTTCGGTGGGCGCGGGCTGCTGCTCGGCGGCGTGCCGGGGGTCGAGCCCGCGACGGTCGTGGTGATCGGCGGTGGGATCGTGGGCTCCAACGCCGCACGGATGGCGGCGGGGCTCGGCGCCCGGACGGTCATTCTCGACGTGTCGCTCAACCGCCTGCGCTACCTGTCGGACGTCATGCCGGCGAACGTGGTGACGCTGCACTCGAGCCGGCACAACATCCTGGAGCAGATCGAGAAGGCCGACATCGTGGTCGGCGCGGTGCTGCTGCCGGGGGCGAAGGCGCCGAAGCTGATCCGGCGCGAGGACCTGAAGCGCATGCGGCCGGGATCGGTGATCGTCGACGTCGCCGTCGATCAGGGCGGCTGCGTGGAGACGATCCATCCGACGACGCACGAGGACCCGATCTACGTGGTGGACGGCGTCATCCATTACGGTGTGGCGAACATGCCGGGCGCGGTGCCGCGCACCTCGACGCTGGCGCTGACGAACGCCACGTTCCCGTACGCCGTCGTGCTCGCGCAGAAGGGGTGGCGCCGCGCGTGCCAGGACGACCGTGCGCTGGCGCTCGGGGTGAATGTCGCGAACGGGAAGGTGACCTACCCTGGCGTGGCGGAGGCGTTCGGCCTGCCCTACACGCCGGTCGAGGAGGTGCTCTGATCCGGCTCGTCGGCCCCGCCCGCAGCCGGGATTCGCGCCCCCGGGCCGCCTGGTCGGCTCGGGGGCGCGGGTGCGAGCACCCCAACGGCCGGCGCCGACCGCCGAACCTCTAGCCGGAGCCGTGAAGCGCCGTGGAACCGATCCGCATCCTCGTCAAGCGCCTGGACAACTACCCGGCCGATTGGGCGTTGCCGTCGTACGCGACCGACGGCTCGGCGGCGGTCGACCTGCGCAACGCCGGCCCGACCGTGACGATCCCGCCGCTCGGGCGGGTGCTCATCCCCACCGGTCTGGCCATTGCACTCCCACCGGGGATGGAGGCCCAGGTGCGCCCCCGCTCCGGGCTCGCGATCCGGCGCGGGATCGGCATCCTGAACTCCCCCGGGACCATCGACAGCGACTACCGCGGCGAGATCGGCGTCCCGCTCATCAACTTCGACCGCGAGCCGCAGGAGATCGCTCACGGCGAGCGGATCGCTCAACTCCTGGTGGCCTTCGTGCCGAAAATCGTGTGGGAGCCTGCTGCGACGCTCCCCGCCAGCGGCCGCGGCGCCGGTGGGTTCGGCAGCACCGGCCGCTGATGCGAGGGGCAGGGAAGGCCGTGCCGGCGCGGAATTGGGCGGGGCCAGCGTGCCTTGCAGGCGACAATGAGCGCCGTTAACTTTACTGTTTTCAACGGTCTGTGTAGACCTTCATCCCCGCCGCCGCCTCCCGGCGGCCGCCCCGGACATTTCTTGGGCCCTGCCGAAGGGGCTGCACGATGGCTATGTCGATCCGCACACTACTGAGCTCGGGCCGCCTGATCCCGGTGAATGACATTGCCGTGGATCTCGGGACAGCGAACACGCTAGTCTACGTCAAAGGCGAAGGTATTGTCCTGAATGAGCCGTCAGTAGTGGCGGTGGAGCGCGGGACGAACCGGATCAAGGGGATCGGGCTGGAGGCGAAGCGCATGCTCGGCCGCACGCCCGAGGGGATCATGGCGGTGCGGCCGCTCAAGGACGGCGTGATCGCGGACGTGGACATCACCGAGATCATGCTGCGCCATTTCTTGCGTACGGTGACGGCGAAGCGGCTCTTCAAGATGAAGCCGCGGGTAATCGTGGGGGTGCCGTCGGGGATCACGGAGCTGGAGCGGCGGGCGGTGCGCTCGAGCGCGAACGCGGCGGGGGCGAAGGAGGTCTTCATGGTGGCCGAGCCGATGGCGGCAGCCATCGGCGTCGGGCTCCCCGTGGACACGCCGACGGGGAACATGGTGATCGACATCGGCGGGGGGACGACGGAGATCGCGGTGATCGCGCTGAGCGGGATCGTCTCGGACACGTCGATCCGGGTGGGCGGCGACGAGATCGACAGCGCGATCGTGACGTTCCTGCGCAAGAACTACAACCTGCTGATCGGCGAGCCGACGGCGGAGGCGATCAAGATCCAGATCGGCTCCGCGTTCAACAACGGCGACGAGCGGGAGATGGAGGTGAAGGGGCGGGACCTCGTCAGCGGTATCCCGAAGACGGTGCGGGTGCACTCGCAGGAGATCCGCGAGTGCATCCAGGAGCCGATCCAGGCGATCGTCGACGCGGTACGTCGGGCGCTCGAGATCACGCCGCCGGAGCTGGCGTCGGACATCGTGGACCGCGGCATCGTGATGACGGGCGGGGGTGCGCTGATCCGAGGCCTGGACCAGTTGCTGGCGCACGAGACGAACCTGCCGATCCACGTGGACGAGGAGCCGCTGACGTGCGTCGTTCGCGGGGCGGGGCGCATCCTGGACGACTTCGAGCGGTTCCGCAGCGTGCTGAACACGTAAGTGGCGGAGTATTTTGGCGGCACCCGGGGCGGGCGGCGGCGGGACGCGGTGATCGCGGGCGGAGTCCTGCTCCTCGCGCTGCTCCTCTTCTTTCTTCCGGCGGCGTTCCAGCGACCGATCCGGGCGGCGGTGCGCTCGACCGTGCTGCGCCCGTTTCTGGCGGGCCAAGCGACGCTGGTCGAGCGCCGTGAGGAGAGCGTCGACGTCTCGGTGCTGAGCGCGCAGCGGGATTCGCTGGCTGCGCTGGTGGCGGCGCAGGCGAGCCTGGCGGAGGAGAACCGCCGGCTGCGCGCGCTGCTGGGGCTGAGGGAGCGGGCCGGCGCGAAGTTCCTGCCGGCCGAGGTGCTGCGGCCCGGGGTGCAGGGCGCGGAGAGCACGTTCTTCCTGGCGCTGGGGAGCGCGGACGGGGTGCAGGTGGGGAGTCCCGTCATTGCGGCCGCGGGTCTGGTCGGGGTGGTGCGCGACGTGGGGACGCACACGTCGCAGGCGATCGATTGGACGCATCCGGACTTCCGGGCGAGCGCGATGACCGCGGATGGCGCGGCGTACGGCATCGTGGAGCCGCGGCGGGGCGGTGCGTTCCGGGAGTTCGACATGCTGTCGCTGACCGGCGCGCCGTTCCACACGGACATCGCGCCGGGGACGCGAGTCGTGACGTCCGGCCGGGGCGGGATCTTCCCGCGCGGCATCCCGATCGGGACCGTGGTCGGGATCGAGGAGGCGGACACCGGGTGGCGGAAGAGCTACCTCCTGAAGCCGGCGGTCCGGCCGGCGGAGGCGAGCCACGTGCTGGTGGGGGTCCAGACGGCGGAGCAGGGTGCGGATCTCTCGGCGCTCTGGCATGTGACGGCGCCGCCGGATACGGCGGGGCTGGCGAGGCCGGACGGCGCGGGGGGGGCGCCTCGGGCGCCGGCGCCCGGGGGGCAAGCCCGCCCGGACACGGGGACGACGAGGACGCCGTAAATGCCTGCCCGGAACTGGGGATTCTGGGCCTTCATCACGATCCTCGCGGTCCTGCACTTTCTGCTGCACCTCGGCCTGGGCCTGGGCGCCACGGCGCCGGACCTGCTGACGGTGGCGGTGCTGCTGGCGGCGCGCCGGGTGTCGGGCGCCGGAGCCGCGGTGGTGGGGCTAGTGCTCGGGCTGATCCAGGATTCGCTCTCGCTCGTGGCGTTCGGCGCGGACGCGGTCGTGCTCGCCGCGATCGGGTTCCTGGGCGCGCGCTCGCGCGACTACTTCTTCGGTGACAGCCTGCTCTTCGTCGCGGTGTACCTCTTCCTGGGGAAGTGGGTACACGACGTGCTCTACCATCTTCTCTACTCCGCCCTCCCGTCCACGACCGGAGCGGACCTGCGTCGGGTACTGCTGATCGACGCGCCGGTGGCGGCGGTCTACGCCGCGATCGTGGGGACGCTCGCGCTGCTCGTGTACCGGGCGACCACGAAGGAGCGCTGAGCTCGGGCACCGGGGCGGGATCCGAGCTGGCGCGAGGGACTCCGTAGGACACGGAACCCGCAGGACTCAACGGTGATGCAGCTCTTCCATCCGCACGCGCGCCGTCGCCGGGCGCTGGGCGCGAGGCTCGTGCTGTACCTCGGGCTGGGCGGCCTGGCCGCGGCGTTCGTGAAGACGCAGTTGATCGACTACGAGGCGCTCGCGCAGCAGGCGGAGGCGAACCGCTTCCGCCCGGTGATGATCCCGGCGCCGCGCGGCGCGATCCTGGACCGCAACGGGCAGATCATCGCGGACAACATCCCGAGCTACGCGATCTCGATCCTGCCGGCCTCGCCGGACACGCTCCGGGCGCGGCTGATGCGGCTGGCGCCGGTCCTGGGGCTGACGCCGGAGCGCGTCGAGCAACTGCTGGCGCGGCACCGCCAGACGCCGACGCTGCCGTTGCTGATCTCGTCGGACCTGACCTTCGACCAGATCTCGGCGGTGGAGGAGCGGCGGCTGGAGTTCCCGACGGTCTTCATCGAGATGCGGCCGAAGCGGCGCTACATCGGCGGGAAGGCGGTGGCGCATCTGGTGGGCTACGTCGCCGAGATCAGCGAGCGGGAGCTGGCCGAGCCGGCCTTCGAGGGGTACGAGGCGGGCGCGATCGTCGGCAAGGCGGGGCTCGAGCGGCAGTACGAGCGGCTGCTGGCGGGGAAGCCGGGGTTCCGCTTCATCAACGTGGACGCGCGGGGCAAGATCGTGGGCGACATCTCGCCCCGGCCGCACGTGCGGCCGGTGCCGGGGAAGAACCTCCAGCTCTACCTGGATCTGGACCTCCAGCGGTGGGCGGCGCGGGTGTTCCCGGACACGATGCGCGGCGCGATCGTCGCGCTGGAGCCGGGGACGGGGCACGTGCTGGCGATCTACTCGAACCCGTCGTACGACCCGAACCTGTTCGTCAACGGCGTGACCTCCGAGGTGTGGAACGCGCTGCGCGACGACCCCGCGAAGCCGCTGCTGCAACGGGCGACGGTGGGGCTCTACCCCCCGGGGTCGACGTTCAAGCTGGCGACGGCGGCGATCGGGCTCGAGCTGGGCGTGGTCGATCCGAAGGCGTACATGCCGCAGCCCTGCACCGGGGGGATGCAGTACGGCAGCCGCTACTTCCGGTGTTGGGACCATCGCGGCCACGGCTACCTGAACATGGCCGATGCGATCAAGCTGTCGTGTGACGTGTACTTCTACCAGTTGGGCCTGCGCATCGGGCTGGACCGGCTGGCCGAGGAGGGGACCCGGCTGGGCTTCTCGCGCAAGACGGGGATCGACGTGCCGGCGGAGCGGAGCGGGACGTTCCCCCGCGACGCCGAGTGGTACCGGAAGCGGTTCGGCTGGAAGGCGACGGCCGCCGAGGTGCTGAACCTGTCGATCGGCCAGGGGCCGAACGACCAGACGCCGCTGAAGATGGCGCAGTTCTACGCCGCGCTCGCCGCGGATGGGCGGGTGCGCGCTCCGCGCCTAGCGGTCTCGAGCGACCCGGGGGAGGTCTGGGACCTTCACATCTCGGAGGAGAACCTGCGCTGGCTGCGCGAGGGGCTGCGGCGCGTGGTGCAGGAGGACGGCACGGCCCGGCTCTCGGCGCTCGAGCACTGGGACTGGATCGGAAAGACCGGGACCGCGCAGAACCCCCATGGCACGGACCACGCCTGGTTCGTCGGGATGGCCGGGCCGCGGGGCGGCAAGCCGGAGATCGTCGTGGCGACGATCGTGGAGTTCGGCGCGCACGGCTCGGAGGCGGCGCAGTACGCGGCGAAGGTGGCGGACTACTACTTGCGGAAGCGGTACGGGATGCCGATCGATTCGGTGCAGACGCTGCGCGACTACATGTTGGCGGGGCGCCCCACGCCCTGGGCCCGATGGCAGTGATCCGGCGGATCCGAGGGCTCTTCGGCGACGGCGTCCTGGTGGCGGCGGTGATCGTGCTGACCGCCATCGGCGTCGCCATGATCTACTCGGCGGGGCAGCTCGACGTGCCGGACCCGGGCGTCGTGCACCTGTGGCGGATGCAGCTCCTATGGTGGGGGCTGGCGTTCGTCGCGCTGGTGCTGGTGACCCGGGTGCAGGTGCGGTGGTTCGAGTGGGCCGCCGTACCCCTCTACGTGCTGAGCATCCTGTTGCTCATCGCGACGCTCATCATCGGCGTCGGGCACGGCACGGCGAAGGGGACGAAGCAGTGGATCCCGCTGGGACCGGTGTCGTTCCAGCCGTCGCAGTTCGCGAACCTGGCGACCATCCTGATGCTGGGGCGGGTGATGGGGAGCTGGCGCGAGCCGCCCTCCAGCGTGTTCGAGCTCGCGAAGCCGATCGCCGTGGCGCTGCTGCCGATGGGGCTGGTGCTGCTCCAGCCGGACCTGGGCACCGCGCTGGTGTTCGGCGCCGTCCTCCTGGCGACGCTGTACTGGGGCGGCACGCCGGTCGGGCTGATCTTCATGCTGCTCAGCCCGCTGATCGCGCTGATCCTGGCGTTCCAGGGGTGGCTGTTCAGCGCGTACATGGTCGTGCTCATCGGCTTCCTGTACTTCTACCGGTCGTACCTGTCGGAGGCGGCCGCGGTGGTGGCGGCGAACCTCGTCGCCGGCACGGTCGCGGTGCCCGTCTGGAACCACCTGAAGCCGTATCAGAAGAACCGGATCCTGGTCTTCCTCGATCCGAACATCGACCCGCGTGGCGCGGGGTATCACGTCATCCAGTCGCGGGTGGCGATCGGGAGCGGTGGGGTGTTCGGCAAGGGGTTCACGCAGGGGACGCAGAAGCGGCTGGCATTCCTGCCGGAGCAGCAGACGGACTTCATCTTCAGCGTGATCGGCGAGGAATTCGGCTTCCTGGGCACGATCACGGTGCTGGTGCTGTTCGGGCTGGTGCTGTGGCGGCTGGCGCGGATCGCGGAGCGCGTGGCGGACCCCTTTGCGGGGGTGGTCGTGTTCGGTATCTTCGGGGCCTGGTTCGCCCACGTCCTGGAAAACGTCGGCATGACGGTTGGGGTGACGCCGGTGACAGGGATCCCGCTCCCGTTCATCAGCTACGGGGGCTCGTTCCTCCTGGCGACGTACCTCGCGCTCGGCGTGGCGGAGCGCATTGCGTCGGAGCAGGGGGGGAAGATCTGAGACGATGACGTGGTTCCGGAAGGAGAAGCAGAAGCTCAGGGCGGCGGACCGGCGGGACCTGCCGACGGACGTCTTCGACAAGTGCCCGGAGTGCGGCGAGATCCTGTACCGGGCCCGGCTGGAGCAGAACGTGAACGTCTGTCCCACCTGCGGGCATCATCGTCGAATCGCGGCGGACGATTACATCCGGCTCCTGGCGGATGAGGGGAGCTTCGAGGAGACGGAGGCGGAGCTTCGGAGCGCCGACCCGCTCGGGTTCGTCGACCTCAAGCCGTACACGCAGCGGCTGGAGGCGGCGGAGCGGGCCACGGGTCGAGGCGACGCCGTCGTGACCGGCCTCGCGGAGCTGGAGGGGATCCCGGTCGCGCTGGCGGTGATGGACTTCGAGTTCATCGGCGGGAGCATGGGCTCCGTGGTGGGCGAGAAGATCGCGCGCGTGGCGCGCCGCGCCCTCGACGAGCGCCGCCCGCTCATCATCGTGAGCGCGTCGGGCGGCGCGCGCATGATGGAGGGGATCCTCTCGCTGATGCAGATGGCGAAGACGTCGGTCGCGCTGGCCGAGCTGCACGAAGCGGGGATCCCGTACATCTCGGTGCTGACGAACCCGACGACGGGCGGGGTGACGGCGTCCTACGGGATGCTCGGCGACGTGAACCTGGCGGAGCCCGGCGCGCTGATCGGCTTCGCGGGCCCGCGGGTCATCGAGCAGACCATCAAGCAGGAGCTGCCGAGCGGGTTCCAACGCTCCGAATTCCTGCTCGAGCACGGCATGGTCGATCACATCGTCGACCGCCGGATGATGAAGGCGACGCTCGCCCGGCTGCTCCGCCACATGCTCGGCCTTCCGGTGCCGGCGGCGGCCGCGGAGGGCGGCGCCGCGGAACCGGCGGCTGCGGCGGCGGCGGCCGAGCCGAAGCCGACGACGCCGCGGGCGCGGCGGCGCCGGAACGGCCGGCCATCGCGCGAGGAGCGCTCGGCAGATTGAGCCTCGGGGCCGACTCCGATCGCGACGCCGCATCCTCTCCGCCGGCCGGCACTCCGCCCGGCCGGCCTCCCGACACGTACTCCGACCTGGTCCGGGCGCTGTTCCCGCGGCTGACGGCCGGTATCCGCTGGGGGTTGGATCGCACGGAGCGGCTGCTGGCGGGCGTGGGCGACCCGCACCTTCGCTTCCCGACGATCCACGTCGGGGGGACGAACGGGAAGGGGTCGGTGTCGGCGCTGATGGCGTCGATCCTCTCGGCCGCCGGGCACCGGGTCGGGCTCTACACCTCGCCGCACCTCTGTTCCTTCCGCGAGCGCATCCGAATCGATGGCGAGCCGGTGGGCGAGCAGGAGCTGCTCGCGGCGGCGCGGGCGCTCTGGCCGGCGATCGAGCGGGAGGCGCCGTCGTTCTTCGAGTCGACGACGGCCCTGGCGTTCCTGGTGCTGGCGGAGGCGGGCGTCGACGTCGCGGTGGTGGAGGTCGGGTTGGGTGGGCGCCTGGATGCGACGAACGTGATCCGGCCGAGGGTGGTGGTGCTGACGAACGTGGCGCTGGACCACGCGCAGTACCTGGGTGAGACACGCGAGGCGATCGCCCGGGAGAAGGCGGGGATCATCAAGCCGGCGACGCCGGTGATCACGGCGGAGGCGGATCCGGCGATCCGGGCGATCTTCCGAGAGCGCGCGGCGGAGCTGGGCGCTCCGTTCCACTCGGTGCGGCTGGACCCGGCGTGGGAGGCGCGGACCGGCCGATCGGGGGTGAGCCTGCGGCTGCCGACCGGGAGCTGGGGCGTGCTCGAGCTGTCCACCCCGCTGGCCGGGATGCATCAGGCGGAGAACGCGGCGCTGGCGGTGCGGGCGCTCGAGTTGGTAGGTCCGGACCTGCGGCCGGACGCCGGGGCGGTCGTGCGGGGCGCGGCGGCGGTGCGCTGGCCGGGGCGGCTTCAGCGCGAGGAGGTCGACGGCCGGACGTGGCTCTTCGACGTCGCGCACAACGTGGCGGGGATCGAGGCGCTGACGGCGGCGCTGCCGCGGCTCGAGCTGCCGCGGCCGATCGTGGCGCTCGTGGGGATCCTGGGCGACAAGGACTGGGGGAGCATGTTGCCCCGGCTATTCGCCGCGGTGGATGGCGCGGTGCTAACGGAACCACCGACGGCGCCGGCCGGCCGCCGCTGGGATCCCGCCGGCGCGCTGGCGGCGGCGGGGCCGGGGCGGGATGCGGAGATCGTCCCCGCCTTCGTCGCGGCGCTGCACCGCGCACGGGAGCGCGCGGGCGCGGGGACCGTCCTCGTGACGGGGTCGTTCCACACGGTCGGCGACGCGCTGGCGGCGCTCGGGATCCCGCCGTGCGGGGTGGACCTGCCCTTGCCGCGCTCCTCCGGGCCCGTCTAGATTCGCGCGATGGCCCAGCACAGCAGCCTCCCGGGGTTCCGGGACTTCTATCCGCGAGATTTCGCGACCCGCGCGCACATCTTCTCGGCCTGGCGCGAGGCCGCTCGCCGCTTCGGCTTCGAGGAGTACGACGGTCCGCCGCTCGAGGCGCTCGAGCTGTACACGGACAAGAGCGGCGAGGAGATCGTTCGCCAGCTCTACAACTTCGTGGACAAGGGCGGCCGCGAGGTCGCGCTGCGTCCCGAGATGACGCCGACGTTCGCCCGGATGGTCGGGGCGCGCGCCGGCGAGCTGCGCAAGCCGATCCGGTGGTTCTCCATCCCTCAGCTCTTCCGCTACGAGCGGACCCAACGGGGTCGGCTCCGCGAGCACTTCCAGTGGAACGTCGACATCGTCGGTGAGGAGGGCGTGGCCGCGGACGCGGAGGTCGTCGCGGTCGCGCTCGAGGCGCTGTGCCTGCTCGGGCTGACGGAAGCGGACGTCGTCGTGCGGCTGAGCGACCGGCGGCTCATGGAGCGCCTGCTGCTGCACGCGGGCGTGCCGGCCGACCAGCTGATGGCGGCGTACGCCGCGATCGACAAGCTGGGACGCGTGGAGGAACGGGTCATCCGGGAGCGGCTCGAGACGGAGGCCGGGCTCGGCCCGGCGAGCGTCGACGAGGTGTTCCGGATCTTCCGGCTCGGCGAGCTGAGCGCGCTCGAGGGCGCCTACCGCGAGGTCGAGGGCGTGGCGGAGGAGCTGGATCGGCTGGCGGAGTTCTTCCGCATCGTCGACGACATGGGGCTCGGCGGTTTCGTCACGTTCGATCCGACCATCGTGCGGGGGCTGGCGTACTACACGGGGATCGTGTTCGAGATCTTCGACCGGCAGGGCGTCTTCCGCGCGATCTGCGGCGGCGGGCGCTACGACACGCTCCTCGAGGCGGTGAGCGGCGTGTCGCTGCCGGCGCTGGGGTTCGGCATGGGCGACGTCGTGTTGAAGGAACTGCTCGCGGACCGCGGGCTGGTTCCCGAGGGCGGCGCCGGCGTCGACTTCTACCTGGCGGCGGTGGGCGAGGAGGAGCGGCGGGTGGTGCGCCGGGTCGCGTCGCGGCTGCGGAGCCAGGGATACTCGGTGCTGTACTCGCTGCGGCCGGCGGGCGTGCGCGCGCAGCTCAAGGACGCCGATGCCCGGGGCGCGCGGCGCGTCGTCGTGGTCGGGCCCGACGAGGTGCGGAGCGGGGAGGTGGTGGTGCGGGAGATGGCGACGGGCGCGGAGGAACGGGTCCGGCTGGAGGAGCTGTAGGCGTCGGGTCGGGAGCGCGGCGCGGCCGCCCGGAGCCGGGGCCGACCCGGCGCCGGCGGGCAATGACGGTTCTTCGAGTCCTGTGGAGGCGGAATAGATGGCGGATGAACAGGGGCTGACCCCGCGGGCGCAAGACTTCAGCGCCTGGTACAACGAGGTCGTGCTGCGGGCGGAGCTGGCGGACTACTCGCCGGTGCGCGGCTGCATGGTGATCCGGCCGTACGGCTACGGCATCTGGGAGAACATGCAGCGGGCGCTGGACGGGATGTTCAAGGCGACGGGGCACCAGAATGCGTACTTCCCGCTGTTCATCCCGATGAGCTTCCTCGAGCGGGAGAAGGAGCACGTCGAGGGATTCGCGCCGGAAGTCGCGGTGGTGACGCACGCGGGCGGCAAGGAGCTGGAGGAGCCGCTCGTGATCCGGCCGACCTCAGAGACGATCATCTACGCGATGTTCGCGAAGTGGGTCCAGAGCTACCGGGACCTGCCGCTGCTGATCAACCAGTGGGCGAACGTGGTGCGGTGGGAGCTGCGCACGCGGCTCTTCCTGCGGACCGCGGAGTTCCTCTGGCAGGAGGGGCACACGGCGCACGCGTCCGAGGCGGAGGCGGAGGAGGAGACGCTGCGGATGCTCGGCGTCTACCGGGAGTTCATGGACGACTGGATGGCGATGCCGCCGGTGCTGGGCCGCAAGACGGAGTCCGAGAAGTTCGCGGGGGCGCTGCGCACGTACTCGTGCGAGGCGCTGATGCAGGACAACAAGGCGCTCCAGGCGGCGACGTCGCACAATCTGGGGCAGAACTTCGCGCGCCAGTTCGAGCTGAAGTACCAGACGGTGACCGGGGGCGAGGACTACGCGTGGAACACGTCGTGGGGCGCCTCGACGCGGCTGGTGGGCGGGCTCGTGATGACGCACGGTGACGACGTGGGGCTCGTGGTGCCGCCGCAGCTCGCGCCGATCCAGGTCGTGATCGTGCCGATCTACCGCAGCGAGGAGGAGCGGACGCAGACGCTCGGCGCGGCGGATCAGGTCGCGGCGGCGCTGCGGGCGCAGCAGGTCCGCGTGCACGTCGACGCGCGCGACACGGTGAAGCCGGGTGCAAAGTACTTCGAGTGGGAGCGGAAGGGCGTGCCGCTCCGGCTCGAGATCGGGCCGAAGGATCTCGAGCGGGGCCAGGTCATGGCGGTGCGGCGCCGGGAGCTGGAGGGGCTGGCGCGGAAGGAGCCGTTGCCGATGGACGCAGTGGCGACGCTCGTGCCGCAGCGGCTCGGGGAGTTCCAGCGCGCGCTGCTGGAGGCGGCGCGCCGCCGGCGGGAGGAGAACTCCTACCGTGGCATCGAGAGCTACGACCGGTTCCGGGAGATCGTGGAGGGGCCCGGTGGCTTCATCTACGCCGGCTGGTGCGGGTCCGCCGCGTGCGAGGCGAAGGTGAAGGAGGAGACGAAGGCGACGATCCGGTGCCTGCCGTTCGAGGAGTTCCGCACGCCGGAGGCGCCGACCCGCTGCCTGGTGTGCGGGGGTGAGGCGAAGCACGAAGCCGTCTGGGACCGAGCCTACTGAGGATCCGTGAGCGCGTTCGAGTATCGGGACTGTACGCTGTACTGCGAGGGGGTGCCGGCCGGGGAGCTCGTGGCGCAGTTCGGGACGCCGCTCTACGTCTACAGCCGCAGCGAGATCGTCACGCGGTTCCGCGAGTTCCGGTCGGCGTTCGCCGCGCTCGACCCGCTGATCGCGTTCTCGGTGAAGTCGAACGGCAACCTCTCGGTGCTGCGGCTCCTGGCCGACGAGGGCGCCGGCGCGGACATCGTCAGCGGCGGGGAGCTGTATCGGGCTCGTCTCGCCGGGGTCCCCGCGGAGCGGATCGTCTTCAGCGGGGTGGGCAAGACGGTGGCGGAACTGGCGGCGGCGCTGGAGGCGGGGATCTACGCCTTCAACGTGGAGAGCGCCGGTGAGCTGCGGGAGCTGGAGGGGCTCGGCGAGGCCACGGGGGTGGCGGCGCCGATCGCGCTGCGGGTGAACCCGGACATCGAGTCGCCGACGCCGCACGCGTACACGCGCACCGGGCACCGGGAGACGAAGTTCGGGATCCCGATCGAGGAGGCGCTGCGGCTGTACCGGGCGGCGGCACGGACGACGGGACTGCGGGTACGCGGGATCGACGTGCACATCGGCAGCCAGATCCTGGAGGTCGCGCCGTACGTGCTCGCGGTCCAACGGGTGCTGGAGGTCGTCGACGAGCTGCGGCGCGAGGGCATCGAGCTGGAGTTCATCGACGTGGGCGGCGGCTTCGGGATCCCGTACGAGGGCGAGCCGGGCGTGCCGGCGGCCAAGTTCGGCGAGGCCCTCGTGCCGTTGCTGCGGGAGACGGGGTTGCGCGTCGTCCTGGAGCCCGGGCGCTACATCGTGGGGCCGGCCGGCGTGCTGCTCACCCGTGTGCTGTACATCAAGGACATGGGGGAGAAGACGTTCGTCATCACGGACGCCGGGATGAACGACCTGCTCCGACCGAGCCACTACGCGAGCTACCACCGGGTGGCGCCGGCCGAGCAGCACCCGGAGCGGGCCACGATCACGGTGGACGTGGTCGGCCCGATCTGCGAGAGCGGCGACTTTCTGGCGCTGGATCGCGCGGTGGAGCAGCCGCGGGAGGGCGAGCTGCTGGTGATCGGGGAGGCGGGCGCGTACGGCTTCTCGATGGCCTCGACGTACAACGCGCGGCCGCGCCCCGCGGAAGTGCTCGTGGATGGGGAGAACGCCCGCCTGATCCGGCGCCGCGAGAGCTACGAGGACCTCGTCCGGGGCGAGGTCGAATGTCTGTGAGCCGGCGGATCGAGTCCGGTCGGGGCGAACGGCGAGATCGGCGTGTCCGCTCTCGCCGTTCGCGCAACGGGGGACGGGGCGCGAGCGCCGTGACCACCTTCACTGTCAATTCGCAATGGACACCAAGATCCTGATCCTCGATTTCGGCTCGCAGTTCACGCAGTTGATTGCCCGGCGGATCCGGGAGGAGCGGGTCTACTGCGAGATCCATCCGCCGACGGTCTCGCTCGACTGGATCCGGGAATGGGCTCCGAGCGGGATCGTGCTCTCGGGCGGCCCCGCTTCCGTCTACGGCGAGGACGTCTATCGTCCGGATCCGCAGCTCCTCAGGCTGGGCGTGCCGGTGCTCGGGATCTGCTACGGGATGCAGATGATCGCGTACCTGGAGGGCGGGCGCGTGCATCCGGGGATCCGCGAGTACGGGCGGGCGGAGTTGACGGTCGAGGCGGCCGACGAGCTTTTCGCCGGCTTCCAGGACGGCGAGCGCACGACGGTCTGGGCCAGCCACGGCGACCACGTCGACGAGCCGCCGCCCGGCTACCGGACGCTGGCCCGCACGGAGACGCTTCCGGTGGCGGCGTTCCGCGCGGCGGACCGACCGGTGTTCGGGGTGCAGTTCCACCCCGAGGTCGCGCACACGCCGCGCGGCGGCGAGATCATCTCGAACTTCGTGTTCCGCGTCTGTCGGTGCGAGCCGACCTGGACCGCCGGCTCGTTCATCGAGGAACACGTCGCCCGGATCCGCGAGCAGGTGGGCGATGCGCCGGTCATCTGCGGGCTCTCGGGCGGCGTCGACTCGTCGGTGGCGGCGGCGCTGGTGCACCGCGCGATCGGCGAGCAGCTCACGTGCATCTTCGTCGACACGGGGCTGCTGCGGAAGGGCGAGAGGGAGGGCGTCGAGCGAGCGTTCCGGCAGCACATGGGGATGAAGCTCGTGGTCGTGGATGCCGCGGCCGAATTCCTGTCGCGGCTCGAGACCGTCGAGGATCCGGAGCGGAAGCGGAAGATCATTGGTGAGACGTTCATCCGCGTCTTCGAGCGAGCGGCCCGCGAGCACGGCGGCAACGCCCGGTTCCTGGTGCAGGGGACGCTGTACCCGGACGTCATCGAGTCGCTGTCGGTGCGCGGTCCGTCGGCCACGATCAAGACGCACCACAACGTGGGCGGCCTGCCGAAGGACATGGCGTTCGAGCTGATCGAGCCGCTGCGCGAGCTGTTCAAGGACGAGGTGCGCAACGTGGGCCGCGAGCTCGGCTTGCCGGAGGAGCTGGTGGGCCGGCACCCGTTCCCCGGACCGGGGCTCGCGATTCGGATCCTGGGACCGGTCTCGGAGGAGCAACTGAACATCCTGCGCGAGGCGGACGCGATCTACCTCGAGGAGATCCGGGCGGCCGGCCTCTACGACGACATCTGGCAGGCGTTCGCGGTGCTGCTGCCGGTGCGCAGCGTCGGGGTGATGGGGGATTTCCGGACGTACGAGCACGTCGTCGCGCTGCGGGCCGTCACCAGTCGCGACGGGATGACCGCCGACTGGTACCCGTTCCCCCACGAGGTGCTGGCCCGCGTGTCGTCCCGGATCATCAACGAGGTCAGGGGCGTGAACCGGGTCTGCTACGACGTGAGCTCGAAGCCGCCCGCCACGATCGAGTGGGAGTGACGGGCCGGGGGCACCCTGGAGCGGGTGTCCCCGGTCAGTCGCCGGGGTCGCCGCGGTCGGACTCGAGCTGCGCGAGGCCCTCGGCCGTGAGCCGGCGCAGGTAGATCCCGGCGTAGTTCTCGTCGATCGCGGCGAGTCGGTTCTCCGGCGTGGCCGCGAACTGGGAGTCGCAGCGGTCGCAACGGATGCATCGCTCGTCGCCCGTGCCCACCAGCCGCCAGTTGCCGGTACACTCCTCGGTTCGATGCTCCAAGACCACCATTGCCGCCTCCGGATTCCCGGGCGCCGCCCCCGGCGCTCTGCGGCTGGAGAGTGCAATCTCCGAGCCAGGCCGGGCGGGCGGCAGTCCGGTCGGAACACACAGCGTGAAAACGAGTTGGGGCGCGGTCGTGCCGGGTGGGGTCAGGGCTGGGCGGGCGGCGGCCCCGGCTGCGCGGGGCGGTTGAGCCGGG
>JADGGV010000304.1 GCA_019689775.1 Gemmatimonadota bacterium | reverse complement strand
GGGTGGGCGTCGCGGCCGGCGACCAGCGGCGCTCCGGCCAGGCGCTGTGGCGCGGTGGCGGGCGGCGGATTGGCGGCGGCGTGAAGTTTGCGCGCGCCGCATGCGCCGCCGGTCTCGCGCCGGCGGCCGCGGCCGCCCCCGGCGTCGCGGGACCGGGCCACCTCCGAGACGATCGAGCGAAATGTCCCAGCAGACCACGCTTGTCGAGGGCGTGCGCATCGTCGGCGCGCGCGTGGACGGGGCGGAGCGGGTGCTCACGCCCGGGGCGCTGGAGTTCGTCGCGCTGCTCCAGCGGCGGTTCGACGCGCGGCGGCGCGAGCTGCTGCGGGCGCGCGAGGCGAGGCAGGCGGCGCTGGATGCGGGCGCGCGCCCGGGCTTCCTGGAGGAGACGCGCGAGATCCGGGAGGCGGCGTGGCGCGTGGCGGAGGCGCCGCCGGACCTGCGCGACCGGCGCGTCGAGATCACGGGACCGGCCGAGCGGAAGATGATCATCAACGCGCTGAACTCCGGCGCGAAGGTGTTCATGGCGGACTTCGAGGACGCGCTCTCGCCGACGTGGGCGAACGTCGTGCAGGGGCAGGCGAACCTCCAGGATGCGGTGCGTCGCACGATCGCGCTCTCGGCCGGCGGGAAGGAGTACCGGTTGGCGGAGCGGACGGCGACGCTCGTCGTGCGGCCGCGCGGCTGGCACCTCCCCGAGCGGCACGTCGAGGTGGACGGCGAGCCGGTGTCCGCCTCGCTCTTCGACTTCGGGCTGTACTTCTACCACAACGCCCGGGAGCTGCTGTCGCGCGGCACCGGGCCGTACTTCTACCTGCCGAAGCTGGAGAGCCACCTCGAGGCGCGGCTCTGGAACGACGTGTTCGTCGCCGCGCAGGATGTGCTCGGCGTCCCGCGGGGCAGCATCCGCGCGACGGTGCTGATCGAGACGATCCTCGCCGCGTTCGAGATGGAGGAGATCCTCTGGGAGCTGCGCGAGCACAGCGCCGGGCTGAACGCGGGGCGCTGGGACTACATCTTCAGCGTAATCAAGAAGTTCCACGCGCATCGCGAGTTCCTGCTCCCCGACCGGGCGCAGGTCACGATGACCGTGCCGTTCATGCGCGCGTACGCCGAGCTGCTGGCGCGGACGTGCCACCGCCGCGGCGCGCACGCGATCGGCGGGATGGCGGCGTTCATCCCGAACCGGCGCGACCCGGAGGTGACCGAGCGGGCGTTGGCGAAGGTGCGGGAGGACAAGGAGCGGGAGGCGGGGCAGGGCTTCGACGGCACGTGGGTCGCGCACCCGGACCTGGTGCCGGTCGCGCGGGAGGTCTTCGACCGGCGCCTCGGCGAGCGGCCGAACCAGCTCGAGGCCGGGCGCGAGCCGGCGCCGGCGGACGCGGCGGCGCTCCTCGACGTGGCGATCCCGGGCGCGTCGGTGACGCTCCAGGGCGTGCTGACGAACGTCGACGTCGCGCTCCAGTACCTGGCGGCGTGGCTGGGCGGGACGGGCGCCGTGGCGATCTACAACCTGATGGAGGATGCGGCGACGGCGGAGATCTCGCGCGCGCAGCTCTGGCAATGGCTGCGGCTGGGCGCGACGACGGCGGAGGGCGAGGCGGTGACGGAGGCGATGTACCGGAGCATCCGCGACCAGGCGCTGAGCCGGCTGCTCGCGCAGCCGGGCGCCGACGAGCAGCGCCTCGGGCGCGCCGCCGCGCTGCTCGACGATCTGGTGCTCTCCGCGGACTTCATCCCGTTCCTGACGCTGATCGGATACCCGCTGCTGGACTAGCATCGGAGGCGGCGCGGCGCCCGGCATCGGGCGCGGCCGCGGGCTGCGGCTCGAGCCGCGAGGAGGCGACATGCGGCACACGGACTACTCCGGCGAGGTCGCGGAGCTGGAGGCACGCTGGGCGACCGATCCGCGCTGGCGCGGGATCCGGCGGGACTTCACCGCGGAGGACGTGGTGCGGCTGCGCGGCAGTGTGCGCATCGAGCACACGCTCGCGCGGATGGGCGCCGAGCGCCTGTGGGAGCTGCTCCACGGCGACGAGGCCGTCCGCACGTTCGGCGCGCTCACGGGCGCGCAGGCGGTGCAGATGGTGAAGGCCGGGCTGCCGGCGATCTATCTCAGCGGCTGGCAGGTCGCCGGGGACATGAACCTGGCCGGGCAGACGTACCCCGATCAGTCGCTCTACCCGGCGAACAGCGTGCCGGCGCTGGTGCGGCGGGTGAACAGCGCGCTGCTGCGCGCCGACCAGATCGAGTGGAGCGAGGGGAAGCGCGACCGCTACTGGCTGGCGCCCATCGTCGCGGACGCGGAGGCCGGCTTCGGCGGGCCGATCCACGCGTTCGAGCTGATGAAGGCGATGATCGAGGCCGGCGCGGCCGGCGTCCACTTCGAGGACCAGCTCGCGGCCGAGAAGAAGTGCGGCCACCTGGGCGGGAAGGTGCTGGTGCCGACGTCGCAGTTCATCCGCACCTTGAACGCGGCGCGGCTGGCCGCCGACGTGCTGGACGTGCCGATGCTCCTCGTCGCGCGCACGGACGCGAACGCCGCGACGCTGCTGACGAGCGACGTCGACGAGCGCGACCGCGAGTTCTGCGAGGGCGGGCGCACGCCGGAGGGGTTCTACCGCGTGCGCTGCGGGCTGGACGCGGCGATCGCGCGGGCGCGGGCGTACGCGCCGTACGCCGACCTGCTCTGGTGCGAGACGGCGATGCCGGACCTGGCGGAGGCGCGGCGCTTCGCCGAGGGCGTGCGCGCGGAGTACCCCGACAAGCTGCTCGCGTACAACTGCTCGCCGTCGTTCAACTGGGCCCGGCACCTGGACGCCGCCAGCATCGCGCGCTTCCAGGCGGAGCTGGCCGCGATGGGCTATCGCTTCCAGTTCATCACGCTGGCCGGCTGGCACCTGATCAACCTGCACACGTTCGAGCTGGCCCGCGGCTACGGCGAGGCCGGCATGCCCGCGTACGTCGAGGTGCAGCGGCGCGAGTTCGAGCTCGAGTCGGCCGGCTACACGGCCACGAAGCACCAGCGCGAGGTCGGCGCCGGCTACTTCGACCGCGTGCTCCTCGCCGTCAGCGCCGGCCAGGCGACGACGGCGGCGCTGACCGGCTCGACCGAGGAAGCGCAGTTCTAGCGGCGCGAAAGTTACGGCGTCGACTCCCGGCGGCCGGCGCTCCGCCGGCCGCCCGCCGCGCGCGGCGAGCGCGGGCAGCAGCGGAGTCGCCCGATGAGCCCCGTCCCACGTCGCCGGTCCTCGTCGCCCCACCACCGCTTCCTGCGTCCGCTCGTCGTCGGCCTCGTCCTGGCCGGCGCGGCGGGCGGCGGGCGCGCACAGCAGATGGCGGGCGCGCCGGGCCCCGGCGTCACGGCCGCCATCACGCCCGACGGCCAGCTCGCGCTGAGCTGGTCCGACCTTGGCCACGCGCCGCCGGCCGCGTTCCGGATCCTCCGCGCCATCGGCGCGGGCGCCTACGCGGTCGTCGGCGAGGTCGGCGGCACGCAAACCCGGTTCACGCAGCCGCTCGGTGGGGTGGCGGAGCCGCTGTCGTACCAGGTCGTCGCCGTCGACGAGGACGGCGCCGGCCGGCTCGTCGGCGTCGCGCTCGTCGATCCGCGGCGCTCGCCGGCCGGCGCCACGGACGGCACGATCGGCGTCCAGCCCGGCCTCGCCGACCCGAGCGCGCACCGCCTGTCGGACGACGCCGTGCGCCTCGCCTGGGTGCCCCGGCCCGCGGCCGCCGGGTTCCGGATCCTGCGCTCGCTGGACGGCGGCCCGGCCCGGACGATCGCCGAGCTGCCGCGCGGCGCGGCCGGCTTCACCGACTCCGTCCCCGGGCTGCTCGACCACGCCCCGCGCTATCAGATCGAGTGGGTCGACGACGCCGGCATGACGTCGCAGCCGGTCGGCTTCGACGAGATCGTGCCGCGGCCGCTCGCGGGCATCGCCCGGCCGCGGGCCACCGCTCTCGGCGCCGACTCGGTCCGCCTCACCTGGATGCCCGGGCCGCTCGCCGTCCGCTTCCGCATCCTGCGGGCGTTCCCCGGCCAGTCGTTCCAGGAGATCGCCCGGCTCCCGGCGGGCGCCGGCCAGTTCGTCGACCGCGCACCCGGGCTCCTCGCGGCGAGGCCGCGCTACGAGATCGTCTGGACGGACGCGAACGGGCTCGACTCCATCCCGCTGGACTTCACCATGGCGGCGAGGTACTAGGGCGGCGCGCCGGGGGGCCGGGAAAACGAACCCCCGCCTCACCCGAGCCGGGGGATCGAGCCGGGTGAGACGGGGGCCGCCGCGTCGCCTTCGGATGGGACCGACGACGCGCGGATGGAACGGTGGCGGACTACGCCCGGCGCAGCAGCACCAGGTCCGCCCGGCCGTCGCGGTTCGTGTCGATCAGCTCCGCCAGCGGCTGCGTCCCCGCGCGGATCAGCAGCGCCGGCGCGCCGCTCTCCGTGCGGAACCAGCGCCCGCTCAGCGGAGCGGCGTAGCCGAAGTGACGCCGACGCGCATCCAGCCGGCCGTACATCGCCGAGCCCAGGATGTCGGAGAGCCCGACCCGAGCGACCGCCCCGCTCGCGCGCGCATGCCGCAGCCACGCGTCGCCCCAGTACACCCGGTCCCAGCGGTTGCCGCCGAGGCCGAAGCCCTTCTGGATGCACCACGCCCGGCCGTAGACCGGATGCCCCGCGCCGGTGCGGCAGAACTTCGGGCCGCCCGCCCCCCTCCACGACCCGGCGTACCGGTCGTAGCTCACACGCCGGTCGTGGCGGTGGTAGCGGTAGCGGTACCAGTCGCGGTCGTGGCGATGGTCGCGGCGGTCGCGGTCGTGGTCGCGGTGCACGTAGACGCGGCTCCGGTCGTACGTCCGCGTCGACACGCCCATGCGCCCGCGCATGATGTCGCTCAGTCCGGTCCGGGAGCCGGCGCGCGTCTCGTAGCGCACGTCGGCGACCCGCCGCACCGGTACGGCGGCCGCGCGCCGGGCGGCCCACTCGTCGCGATGCACCGTCGCCGCCGGCGGCCCGTGGCCGTGTCCCTTGCCGTGCCCGTCGCCGCCGTGGTGCCCCTGCTGCGCCGCGGCCGGCGTGGCCATCCCGAGCGAGACGACCAGCCCCATCGCCAGCGCGAGCGTGCTCGTACGACCCATTCACTCCCTCCTGCGGGTGGACTTCCTCCTCCTACACGAACCAGCCGGGAAAAGGTCACATTCCGGCGGTATCCATCCGGGATGCGGCCCGAACTCATGATACAACAATGATTTAGTGCAAGGTCCGGGCTTCGGTCGGACGGGCGCGGCGGGGGACGTCGGGCGGGCGGTCGAGCCCGGCGCGAGGGGTGCTGCGTGCCGAGGTCGGCGTCCGCGGCGCTGGCGCGGCCGCGGCGGCCAGCGTAGCCTGTGGTGGTGGGT
>JADGGV010000303.1 GCA_019689775.1 Gemmatimonadota bacterium | reverse complement strand
GGGCGCGAACGTGAAGGCGGCGCTCCAGGCGCTGGTGCGGCCGTTCCGGGGGCGGGACGGGAAGGCTGACGCGCCGGCGAAGCCGGCGAAGATCGAGGAGGCCCGGGCATGAGCCGGCCGGGCCCGATTCCGCCGCCGGGCGCGCTGGGCATGGGGCGCCCGGGCGTGGGCGGCGGCGTGGCGGACATCCAGGGGCTGAAGCGGCGGGTGCACCGGCGGCTGCTCGAGCGGCTGAACCTGTCGAACCTCCAGAACATCGAGCGGGGGCAGGCGGAGTCGGCGATCCGGGGCGTGATCCACGACCTGATCGCGGCGGAGCAGGTCGCGCTGAACCTGGACGAGCGGGAGCGCCTGATCCAGGAGGTGCTGGACGAGATCTTCGGGCTGGGTCCGCTGGAGCCGCTGATGCACGATCCGGAGGTCTCGGACATCCTGGTGAACACGCACAAGCAGGTCTACGTCGAGCGGCGCGGGAAGCTGGAGCTGACGGACGTGCGCTTCCAGGACGACCGGCACCTGATGCAGGTGATCGACCGGATCGTCTCGGCGGTCGGGCGGCGCATCGACGACTCCTCGCCGATGGTGGACGCGCGGCTGGCGGACGGCTCGCGCGTGAACGCGATCATCCCGCCGCTGGCGCTGGACGGGCCGCACCTGTCGATCCGCAAGTTCAAGCGGGACACGCTCTCGGGCGAGGACCTGCTGCGGAACGAGTCGGTCACGAGGCCGATGCTCGAGCTGCTCGACGGGATCGTGAAGGCGCGGCTGAACGTGCTGATCTCCGGTGGTACGGGTGCCGGGAAGACGACGCTGCTGAACATCCTGTCGTCGTTCATCCCGGTGGACGAGCGGATCGTGACGATCGAGGACTCGGCGGAGCTCCAGTTGCGGCAGCCGCACGTGGTGCGGCTGGAGACGCGGCCGGCGAACATCGAGGGGCAGGGCGAGGTGCCGCAGCGGATGCTCGTGATCAACGCGCTGCGCATGCGGCCGGACCGGATCATCCTGGGGGAGTGCCGCGGTGCGGAGGCGGTCGACATGCTCCAGGCGATGAACACGGGGCACGACGGCTCGCTGACGACGCTGCACGCGAACTCGCCGCGGGACGCGCTGGCCCGCCTGGAGACGATGGTGTCGATGGCGAACCTGAACCTGCCGGAGAAAGCGATGCGGCAGCAGATCGCGTCCGCGATCCAGGTGGTGATCCAGGTGAGCCGTCTCCAGGACGGGACGCGCAAGATCATGAGCATCGCGGAGATCGTCGGGATGGAGGGCGACGTCATCACGATGCAGGACATCTTCGTCTACGAGCGGACGGGGATCGACGAGAAGGGGCGGGTGCAGGGCCGCTTCAAGGCGACGGGGATCCGGCCGCGCTTCGCGGAGCGGCTGAAGGCGTACGGGATCAACCTGTCGGGGATGCTGTTCTCGGACATGCTGGACCAACCGGCGGCGGGGGTGCACGGCAACGGCCCGGCGCCGGCGACGCACAATCGACTGAACTGGTAGTCGCATGCTCAACGTAGCCTGGGCTCCGGCGGCGCTCGTCTTCATCGCGGTCGCGCTCGGCACGCTCTCGATCGTGCTGGTGTGGGAGATGATCGCGTCGGGGATCCGGCGGCGGGCGGTGCTGGAGCGGCTGAAGACGCGGGGGCTGGAGGATCTGCTGCCGCAGGACACGACGGCGGGGATCCTGGCGCGGCAGGAGGCGCAGACGCGGCTGAACGCGGCGATGGCCGCGATGCCGCACTTCCGCGACCTGCCGTTCCTGATGCAGCAGGCGGGCGTGGAGTGGAGCGCGAGCTCGTACCTGCTGGCGATGACGGGGCTGGCGCTGGCGTTCGGGATGGCGGGGCTGTTCCTGACGCGGATGCTGGTGTTCGGCGTCATGGCGGCGGCGTTCGGCGGGTTCCTGCCGTACCTGCAGCTTCGGCGGAAGCGGAAGGCGCGGCTGTACACGTTCGAGGAGCAGTTCCCGGAGGCGATCGACCTGATTGGCCGGGCGATCCGCGCGGGGCATCCGCTGTCGTCGGGGATCCGGATGGTGGGGGAGGAGGCGCCGGAGCCGGTGGCGGGGGAGTTCCGGACGGTGTTCGAGCAGCAGCGCTTCGGGATCCCGTTCGACGACGCGCTGATCGCGATGGCGGACCGGATCGACCTGATCGACGTGCGCATCATGGTGACGGCGATCCTGATCCAGCGGGAGGTGGGCGGCAACCTGGCGGAGATCCTGGACAAGATCGCGATGACGATCCGGGCGCGCTTCACCATCCGGCGGCAGTTGCGGGTGTACACGGCGCAGGGGCGGCTGACGGGGTACGTGCTGGCCGCGCTGCCGGTCGTGCTGGCGACGGGGATCTTCTTCCTGGACCGCGAGTACGTGAAGGTGCTGGTGGACGAGCCGATCGGCCGGCTGATGGTCATCGTCGCCATCGTGCTCCAGGTCATCGGCTACCTGTGGATCCGGAAGATCGTCAACATCGAGATCTGAGGCGGGCACCGTGCTTTACGTGATGGTCCTGAGCATCGCCGCGACGGCCGCGCTGCTGGCGATGCTGCTGCTCCAGGTGATGGTGCCGCGGCCTCGCTCGGTGACGCACCGGCTGACCGAGATCCAGCGGGTGGACGCGGACCCGTGGAGCAAGGCGGAGCGGCGCAAGCGGCAGGGGCGGCTGGAGGGGCTGAACCGCTTGCTCCAGGCGATCGGCGACCGGCTCCAGAAGCGGTACGAGGGGAGCGGCGGGAAGACGATCGAGCTGCTGGTGCACGCGGGGTACCGCGAGCCGAACGCGCTCGGCATCTACTGGGCGGCGCGGATCTTCCTGGGCGCGGGGCTGGCGACGGCGGCGTTCTTCCTCGCGACCCTGCTGGGGGTGCGGCCGGCGTTCGTGATCGGCGCGACGCTGTACACGGGGGCGATCGGCTTCGTGTTCCCGGTGCTGGTCGTGCGCCGCAAGAAGCGGGAGCGGCAGCACGAGATCCAGCTCGCGCTCCCGGACGCGTTGGACCTGCTGGTCATCTGCGTGGAGGCGGGGCTCGGGCTGAACCAGGCGCTGGTGCGGGTGGCGGAGGAGATCCGCCACGTCAGCACGCTGACGAGCGACGAGCTGACGCTCGTGAACCTGGAGATCCGGGCGGGCGTGCCGCGGGACGTGGCGCTGATGAACCTGGCGGCGCGCACGGGCGTGGCGGACGTGCGCTCGCTGACCACGATGCTGATCCAGACGGACCGCTTCGGGACGTCGATCGCGCAGTCGCTGCGCGTGCACTCCGACACGCTGCGGCAGAAGCGGCGGCAGCGGGCGGAGGAGGCGGCGGCGAAGACGACGATCAAGATGGTATTCCCGCTGGTGCTGTGCATCTTCCCCGCGATGTTCGTGGTGCTGATCGGGCCGGGGCTGATCCAGATCTTCCGCGCGTTCACGAGCGTCCAATGACGCACGTACGGGTCACGAACCAGACGCGGGCGAGCGTGCTCGGGACGCGCGTGCGGCTGGCGGATAGCTGGCTGAAGCGGATGCGCGGCTTCCTGGCGCGGCCGGCACCGGCGGAGGGGGAGGGGCTGCTGCTGACCCCGTGCCGGGCGGTGCACATGTACTGGATGACGTACTCTCTGGACGTGCTCTTCCTCGACCGGCACGGGCGGGTGGTGGCGCTCTACCCGTGGCTGAAGCCGCGGCGGCGCACGGCGTTCCACGGCTCGGCGGAGTACGCGCTGGAGCTGCCGGCGGGGTCGATCGAGGCGTCCGGGACGCAGGTGCACGACCTGATCGTGTGGAAGCCGGTGACGGAGGCCGAGGCGATGCCGCACGCGCGCGGGGCCGGGGGCGCGGATTCCCCGGCGCCGCTCGACCTCAGGGCCCGCGACACGGGGGTGATCACGTGAGCGCGAGCGCCACGACCGCGGCCACGGCGGCGGGCGGCGGCCACGGCTCCGCGCCGCCGGTGCCGCCGGCGCCGTTGACGCTCCACGACACGGGGCTGAGCGCCGAGGCGGTCTCGGACCTGATCCTGAAGACGCTGTACGTGCAGGGGGCGCGGTCGGGGCAGCAGCTCGTGGCGGAGATCCGGCTACCCTTCGGGATCCTGGACGAGCAGCTCTTCACGCTCCAGCAGCGGCGCCTCCTCGAGGTGCGGTCGACGACGGGGCCAGGGCGCGGCGGCTACATCTTCGAGCTGTCGGGGCTGGGGCGGGACCGGGCGAAGGAGGCGATGGAGGCGAACCTCTACGTCGGCCCGGCGCCGGTCCCGCTCGAGGTGTACCGCGAGTGGATCGAAAAGCAGTCGATCCGGCGGGAGCACACGACGCGCGCGCGGGTCGAGGCCGGCTTCTCGCACCTGGTGCTGGACCGCGAGATCATCGAGATGCTCGGGCCGGCGATCAACTCCTCGCACTCGGTGTTCCTGCACGGGGACCCGGGGAACGGCAAGACGGCGATCGCGGAGGCGATCGCGAACATGATGGGCGGCTCGATCTACCTGCCGTACGCGGTGGAGATCAGCGGCCAGATCATGATGCTGTACGACCCGGTCTACCACCGGGCGCTCGACGGCGACGGGCTGGACCCGGCCCGGCCGGGCGGCGCGGCGAGCGGCCCGGACTGGCTGCGCAACGTGCCCGAGCACGACGAGCGCTTCGTGCGCATCGCCCGCCCGGTCGTGTTCGTCGGCGGCGAGCTGACGCTGGAGCAGCTCGACCTCCAGTACGACCTCCACTCGAAGATCTACCAGGCGCCGTTCCAGCTCAAGGCCGCCGGCGGCGTGCTCATCATCGACGACTTCGGCCGGCAGCAGGTGGCGCCGAAGGACCTGCTGAACCGCTGGATCGTGCCGCTCGAGAAGCGAGTGGACTACCTGACGCTGCACACCGGGATCAAGTTCCCGGTGCCGTTCGACTGCCTGCTTCTCTTCGCGACGAACCTGCACCCGCACGAGCTGGTCGACGAGGCGTTCCTGCGGCGCATCCAGTACAAGGTGCAGGTCGAGTCTCCGAGCCGTAAGAACTACGAGCTCATCTTCCAGCGGGTCTGCGCGTCCCGCAACGTGGAGTACGACCCGGCTGCGGTCGAGTTCATCTACCGCTACTGGTACGAGCTGCGAGGGATCCAGCCGCGCGGTTGCCATCCCCGCGACATCGTCGAGCACCTGCTGGACATCGTCCGCTTCGAGGAGCGGCCGGCCGTGCTCGCGCCCGACCTGCTCGACCGCGCCTGCCGCTCCTACTTCCTGGTGCAGAACGCCGCGCAAATGGGCCTCTGAGGTGATTCGACATGATCGGTGACCGCACGAACGACCAGCTCAACGTCGAAGAACGGGTGCGGACCCTGGAGTACGGCGTCCACGACCGCCTCGTCGCGCTCGAGAACGACAACCGCCGCCTGCGCGCCATGGTCCGGCTGCTGTCGGTCGGCACGGTCGCGGCGCTCGCGCTCGCGCTCACG
>JADGGV010000302.1 GCA_019689775.1 Gemmatimonadota bacterium | reverse complement strand
GGGTCAGACGCCCCCCGCCGCCGCGCTCGTCTCCACCGCCGGCGGAAGCAGCTTGTACATGACCGGCGTGACCAGTCGGGAGAGCAGCGTCGAGGAGACGAGCCCGCCGATGATCACCCACGCCAGCGGCGAGTAGAACCCCGACCCTTCCAGCGCCAGCGGGAGCAGCCCGCCGATCGCGGTCAGCGTCGTCAGCACGATCGGGACGAAGCGCACCTCGCCCGCGCGCTGCACGGCTTCCCCCAGGGGCACCCCCTGCGCCCGCAACTGGTTCGTGAAGTCCACCAGCAGGATGGACGTCTTGATCTCGATCCCGACCAGCGCGACGAAGCCGATCGTGGCGGTGAAGGAGAGCGTGTAGCCGCTCAGCCAGAGCGCGACGATGCCGCCGACGATGCCGAGCGGGATCACCGACGCCACGATCAGCGTGCTGCGGAACGTGCGGAACTCCAGGACGAGGATCGCCAGGATCAGGAAGACGGCCACGATCATCGCGGTGCCTACCCCGCCGAAGCTCTCCTGGCGGCTCTCGATCTCGCCCGCGGCGGAGATCCGGTAGCTCTGCGGGAGCGAGAGCGAATCCAGCCGCGCCAGCACGGCCTTGGTCACCCGATCGGTGTTGTAGCCGGAGCGGACGTAGGCGGTCAGCGTCGTGGTCCGCTCCCGGTCGAAGTGCTGGATCGAGGGGGCCGAGGCGGCGAGGCGCACGTCCGTCACCTGGCGCAGCGGCACCTGCGCGCCGGACAGCGAGGCCAGGTAGATCCCGTTGAGCGTCGCCGGCGTCGCCATTCCCGGCCGCGGGAGGCGGACGGTGATGTCGTAATCCTCGCCGTCACGCGTGCGGTAGCTCCCGGCGGTGAGCCCGGCCAGCCCCATGCGGATGGCGCGCTCGGCGTCGACGGTCGGGATCCCGAGGAGCCCGGCCCGCTGCCGCTCGATCGCCACCTCCAGGTCGATCCCGCGCGTGCGGATCGGGTTGTTCACGTAGATCGTGCCCGGCGTGCTGCGCAGCACGCCCTCCACGCGCGCGGCCAGGGTTCGGAGCGTGTCGAGGTCCGGGCCGCTCAGGCGGAGCGCGATCGGCGCGTCGATCGGCGGGCCGTTCTCCAGCGCGCGCACGCGGATCTGCGCGCCCGGGTAGCCCGCCAGCTCCCGGCGCAGCGTGTCCAGCATGCGAGGCGTGCGCTCGGGATCGTAGTCGCGCAGCAGCACGAAGAGCTGGCCGACCGCCGGGTTCTCGTGGCGCGGGATGATGTTGTAGTAGATCTGCGGGTTGTCCCGCCCGACGTTCGTGAACACGGCCCGCACCGCGGCGTGCCGACCGAGTACCCGCTCGATGAAGCGCGCGGCCGAGTCCGTGGCGGCCAGGCTGCTTCCGTCCGGCGCCTCGATGTCCACCACGAACTGCGGCGTCTCCGCCTTCGGGAACAACGAGAACCCGACGACGGGCAGCAGCAGCGCGCTCGCGACGACCAGCGCGCCCGAGATCGCCAGCACCGGCCGCGGGCGCTGGAGCGCCCGGTGCAGGAGCGGCGCGTACGAGCGGTGGATCGCCCACGTGAGCGCGCGCATGAAGACGTTCCCCCGGTGATCGCGCTCCTCCTTCAGCAGCAGCCCGGCGAGCCAGGGGATGATCGTCAGCGCGATGGCCAGCGAGGCCAGGATCGTGTAGATGACCGTCAAGGGCATGACCCGGATGAACTTCCCGGGCAAGCCCGGCAGGAAGACCAGCGGCACGAACGCGAGCACCAGCGTCGCCGTGCAGCCGAGGACCGCCACCGCGATCTGGCGCGTGCCCAGAATGGCCGCCTCCCGCCGCGAATGCCCCGCGCGCAGGAAGCGGGCGATGTTCTCGACGACGACGACGGAGTCGTCCACCAGCAGCCCGAGCGCGATCACGAAGCCGATGATCGAGAGCTGGTTGATGCTGTAGCCGGTCGCGGCCAGGGCGGCGAGCCCGACGGCGAGGGAGAGGGGGATCGAGACCATGACGATCGCGGACGCGCGCACGCCCAGCGGCAGGAGCGTCACGAGAACGAGCACGATCGCCAGGGCGAAGTCGCGCCCGAGGTGCGAGAGCCGCTCCCGCACGTTCGCCGACTGGTCGAAGCCGCGCTCGAGCCGGATCCGCGCGGGGAGCCGGCGCTCGAACGCGTCCAGCTCGCGGTAGATGCCCTCTCGCACGCGCGCGATGTTCTGGCCATCCTCCTGCGTCGCCGTGACGAACACGGCCCGCTGGCCGTTGAACCGGCCGACGTGCGTCGGGTCCGCGTACCCCCACTCCACGTCCGCCACGTCGCCGAGGCGGACGAGCCGGCCGTCGGCGGCCGTGAGCACGGTGCCGCGGATCTCGTCCAGCGAGCCGAAGGAGCCGCCCGTCTTCACGCTGAAGCGACGCGTGCCGATCTCCACCGTCCCGCCGGGGATGTTCGCGTTGTCGCTGCCGATGGCCGCCAGGAGCCGGGACGGCGGGATGCCGAGCCGGGCCAGCCGGCCGAGGTCGGGCGTCACCACGACCTGCCGCTCCGGGTAGGCCCAGACCTGCGCCCGGCGCACCCCCGGCACCGTCTCGATCCGATCGCGCAGCTCCTCGCCCCACCGCTGGAGCTCGTGGTACGGCGCGACCGGGGAGACCAGCGCGAGCTGGACGATGGCGACGTCGCTCGACCGATGACGGATGACGTCCAGCGACTGGAGGTCCTGCGGCAGCTCCGGCCGCAGCGCGTTCACCTCGCGCACCACCTCGTCGTACTTCCGGTCCACGTCGGCATCGGGCTGGAACTGCACATCGACCACGGCCAGCCCGTCGCTCATGTGGCTCTTGATCTCCTTCACGTCCTCGAGCGCGTGCAGCCGCTTCTCCACCGGGTCGACGACCTCTTCCTCGAGGTCCTTCGGGCTCGCGCCGGGATAGATCGCCACGACCGTGTAGCTCGGGAACGCGACGCTCGGATCCTCCGCGCGCGGAATGGAGACCCAGGCGTTCCCGCCGACCGCCACCAGCATGAGGAAGAGGACGACCGTGAACTGCCAGTTCCGGACGAAGAAGCCGGAGATCCTCATGGCACCACCCGCACGGCCGTGCCGTCGCTCAGGTACGCCGCCCCGGCCGTCACCACCTGCGCGACCTCCTCGAGCCCGCCCCGCACCGCGATCCGGTCACCGTCGATGAACGCGATCGCTACGGGGACCCGGCGTGCGTGGCGGCCGTCGCTCGACAGCGCGTACACGGCCCCGGTGGCGCCGTCGGCCTCCGCGATCGCGCCGACCGGGACGACGTGCACGCGCTCCCCCGCCGACGGCCGGAGCCTCACCTCGCCGATCATGCCGAGCGCGGCCCGGCCGCGCGGGCCCTCCAGCGTGACCTCCACCTCGTACGTGCCCGTCTGCGGCTGCGCCGCGGCCGCCACCTGCGTCACCCGGCCCCGCAGCACCTCGCCCGGCAAGGCGGCGAACCGGACCTCCGCGGGATCCCCCGGCCGGACCCGGCCGACGTCGCGATCGGCAACGCCCACGCGCACGACCCACGGCGCCGCCTGGCTCGCCAGCACCAGGATCGGCGACCCCGGCGCCGCCAGCTCGCCGGCCTCCCCGCTCCGCCGAACGATGACCCCATCCGTCGGCGCCACGATCGCCGCGTAGCGCCGGTTGAAGCGGGCCGCCTCCAGCGCCGCCCGCGCCACCTCCGCCGCCGTCTCCGCGTCCTGGAGCTGGGAGAGCGTCACCACGCTGTCGGCGTACAGCCGGCGCGCGCGGGCCAGCTCCCGCTCCGCCTTCGCCGCTGCGCTCTCCGCCTGCCGCACGCCCGCGTCGATCTCCGCCGGGTTCAGCGTCGCCAGCAACTGCCCGCGCCTCACCGTCTCGCCCTCGTGCACGAGCACCCTGGCGATGACGCCGCCCACCTTGAAGCCGAGGTCGATCTCCTCCTTCGCGCCGAGCACGCCCGCGCCGGTCACCTCCCTCGCCACGACCTCCTCCCGCACCGGCGCCACCCGCACCGGCACCACGTCGTCGGCCAGGCCGCCATCCTGTCGCTCGCCCTGCGCGGCCCCGCACGCGGCCACCCCCATCACCAGCAGCAGCGCAGCCCCGCGCCGCAGATCCGTCGTCGTCGCCATCCTCCGGCCCTCCCCTCAGAAGCCCAGGTCTCGCAGCGCCGCCGCGCGCTCCAGCTCCACCCGGCGCGCGGCACAGTCGTAGCGCGTGAGGATCTCGTTCAGCTCCGCCGCGGTCAGCGCGTTGCGCGCATCCAGGTACTCCAGGTGCGACGCCAGCCCCTCCGCGTACCGGCGCGCCACCAGCGCGAACGTCCGCCGCGCCGCCGCCACCCGGGCCCCGGCCGTCGCGATGGCGTCATACGCCACCTCAGCGGCGCGGTACGCCATGGTCACCTGCTGCTTCACCTGCCGCGCAAGCTCCGTCCGCGCCGCCTGCGCCCGGTCCGCGTCCAGCGCCGCCTGCTGCCACCGCGCCGCGTCCTGCCCGCCGTTGAACAGGTTCCAGCGCAACACCAGGCTCGCCATGGCGACGTCGTGCCCCCGATCGAACTCGTACCGGTTCCCCTGCACGCCGTAGTCGACCGCGAGCGAGACCGCCGGCAGGAACGAGCCGCGCGCGAGCCCCTCCTGCGCCTCCGCCGCCGCTACGCCCAGCTCCGCCTGCCGCAGCTCCTCGCGGCCCGCCCGCGCCCGCGCCAGCGCCGAGTCCAGCGAGAGACCCAGCGGCTGCACCAGGAGAGAGTCCGGCACCAGCTCGACCGCCGCCGCGAGCGGCCGGTCGAGCACCAGGTTGAACGAGCCCCGCGCCGCATCGCGGTCGCGCTCCGCCTCCGCCAGCCGCTGCGCCACCTCCGCGCGCTCGGCCTGCGCCCGCAGCACCACGTCCGGCGTGACCTTCCCGTTCTCCAGCAACCGCTCGCTCACGCGGATGTTCTCCTCCATCACCGCCAGCGTCGAGCGGTACAGCTCCACCACCCGCTCCGCCTTCGCATAGCCGAGGTACGCGAGCTGCGCCCGCGCGGCCACGTCCCGCGCCACCGCCCCCGTCCGCGCCGCCTCCACCCCGCTCAGGCTCCGCGCGAGCCGCAGGTTCGCCCGCAGCGCCGGCTCGAACAGCGGCTGCACCAGGCGCAGCTTCGTCTCCTGCACGAACGGAAGCGTCGCGTTGACGTTCGTCGGGAACGCGTGCGTCCCCGTCAGCCGGTTCAGCGCATCGTAGGCGGGGTTCACCAGGTCCCCGATGTCGATGACGCCGCTCATCCGGGAGTACCGCGCCTCCACCCCGAGCGAGGGGAGGAACATCCCCTTCGCCTGCGACACCGCCAGCTCGCTCCGCCCCTCCACCAGCCGCTGCTGCCGCAACCCCAGATTCGCCCGGAGCGCCTCCCGCACGTACGGGCCGAGCGGGTCCTGCTGCGCGCCGGCGCCGGCCGCCCCGACACCGAGCGCCAGCAGCGCGAGCCCCGCGAC
>JADGGV010000301.1 GCA_019689775.1 Gemmatimonadota bacterium | reverse complement strand
CCCCCGAATTGTACTGGGATCGTGGGGAGTCCGGCTAGAACCGGACGTAGACCGGCGCGTCTTCGGTCTGGGCGGTCCGAATCGCCTCGTTGAAGATCTTCTCGAGGTCGGCAGACGAGGCGCCGTCGGCGTCGATGACGGCGGCCGCATCGGCCATCCCTGCACGACTGCCGGAGGCGGCGCAGTCGACCTGGATCGTCATTGGGGTGACAATGCCGAATGTGATTCCGCCGACCAGCGAGTTGAGGAAGGAATGCTGCGTCTCGACCTTGGCGGCGCCGTTCGGGCACTTCGACGCCGCCTCGACGACCGGCGGCGGGACGAGGCCGTAGACGAACGACATGGCCCACGGCTGCTTGATGCTCTGGCCGGACGGCTGCCGACCGGTCTCGATGACCGCGTGATAGCACGCCGTGGTGGCGAAGACCGCAGCGACGATGGAGGCGGCGGCGAGCGTGCGGGCGAAGCGGATCGCGTTCATGAAGGTCTCCGGGAACAGGTTCGGCCGCGCCGTTGCGGGAGCCACCCCGTCCGGGATGGCGCCGGAGCGCCTCGGTTTCGCGCGGCGGCGCCATGAATAGGGAGTGTGCGGGGTGTGGCCCAGAGTCGGTTGACCCATGCCGGCCGCCGCGGGCGGCGGGGCCGGACACGCACGCGCGCATGATCAAACGGGTTGCGAGCGTCCGGGGGGTCGGATAGGTTCGGACCGAACACCCTCGCTCACGCACGCGCCGGCGCTGGCCCGGCCCCGGGCCTCGCGCGCGCGCCCCGCTGACGAGCCGCGGCCATGTCCCCTGACCAGAGAACACGACCACGCCGGGGGCGCCCGGTCGGCCGCCCGATCCCGAAGGGGCGGCAGGTGGACCCGGCAGCGCTCGCGGAGGTCCGGGCCCTGCTCGGTGACCTCCCCCGCCGCCGCGACCTCCTGATCGAGTGCCTCCACCGGATCCAGGATGCGCACGGACACCTCTCGGCCCGCCACCTGACCGCGCTCGCGGCCGAGCTGCGCCTCGCGATGGCGGAGGTCTACGAGGTCGCCACGTTCTACGAGCACTTCGACGTCGTAAAGGAGGGCGACGAGGCGCCGCCGTCGGTGACGGTGCGCGTGTGCGAGTCGATCTCCTGCGCGCTGGCCGGGAGCGAGGCGCTGCGGGCGCAGCTCGCGGCGCGGCTGGGGCCAGGCGTGCGCGTCCTGCCGGCGTCGTGCATCGGCCGGTGCGACCATGCGCCGGCGGTGAAGGTCGGGCACGCCCCCGTCCACGCCGCGACCGTGGAGCGGGTGGAGGAGGCGGTCGCGGGCGGGCGGACGACGCCGGAGCCGGCCCCCTACGTGGGGTACACGGAGTACCGCGCGGCGGGCGGCTACGAGCTGCTGCGCTCGTGCGTGGCGGGGGCGCGGACGGCGGAGGAGGTCGCGGCGACGGTCCTGGCCTCGGGGCTGCGCGGGCTGGGTGGCGCGGGATTCCCGTCGGGGCGCAAGTGGGAGTTCGTGCGCCGGGAGCCGAAGCCGCGCGTCGTCGTGCTGAACGCGGACGAGGGGGAGCCGGGGACGTTCAAGGACCGCTTCCTGCTGGAATCGGACCCGCATCGGGTGCTGGAGGGGCTGCTGCTGGCGGCGTGGGTCGTGGAGGCCGAGGACGTCTTCCTCTACGTCCGCGACGAGTACGCCCGCGCGCGGCAGGTGCTGGCCGAGTGCGTGGCCGCCCTCGAGGCGGCGCCGCCGTGCCCGCTGCCCCGGCTCCACCTGCGGCGCGGCGCGGGCGCCTACATCTGTGGGGAGGAGACGGCCCTCATCGAGTCGGTGGAGGGGAAGCGGGGGGAGCCACGGCTGCGGCCGCCGTACCCGGCGCAGGTGGGCGTCTTCGGCCGCCCGACCCTGGTGCACAACGTCGAGACGGTCTACTGGCTGCGCGAGATCCTGGAGCGAGGGGCGGAGGCGTTCGCGGGCGCGGGCGTCCGGGGCCACAAGGGGAAGCGGCTGTTCTCCGTGAGCGGGCGAGTGGCCCGGCCCGGCGTGTACGCGGCGCCCGCCGGAGTCACGGCGCGGGAGCTGATCGAGGAGTATGCCGGCGGGATGGCGCCGGGACACCGCTTCTACGGCTATCTGCCGGGCGGTGCGTCGGGCGGGATCCTGCCCGCGGAGCTGGGCGACCTGCCGCTCGACTTCGACGCGCTGGCGCCCTACGGCTGCTTCATCGGCTCCGCGGCGATCGTGGTCCTCTCGGACCGTGACCGCGCGCGGGACGCGGCGCTGAACCTGATGCGCTTCTTCGCCCACGAGTCGTGCGGGAAGTGCACGCCGTGCCGCGTCGGCACGGCGAAGGCGGTGGAGCTGCTCGAGGCGGCGGAGTGGGACGTGCCGCTGCTGGAGGAGCTGTCGCGGACGATGATGGACGCCTCGATCTGTGGCCTGGGGCAGGCCGCGCCGAATCCGGTGCGGTCCGTGCTCCGGTACTTTCCGCAGGAGCTGGCGAGATGAGCGGCGTGCGCTTTCGTGTCGACGGGATGGACGTCGAGGCCCGGCCGGGCGAGACGATCCTCCAGGCCGCCGAGCGCGCCGGCGTGCGCATCCCGCACCTCTGCTACATGGAGGGGATGCGCGCGGACGGCAACTGCCGCGCGTGCGTGGTGGAGATCCAGGGGGAGCGCGTGCTCGCGCCGTCGTGCTGCCGTGTCCCGGTCGAGGGGATGGAGGTCTCGGCGACGGGGGAGCGGGCGCGCGCCTCGCAGCGCATGGTGCTCGAGCTGCTGCTGTCCGACATGCCGGAGGGGTCGTACCGCGCCGACTCCGAGCTGCTGCTCTGGGCGACGGAGCTCGGCGTCGGGGCGCCTCGCTTCTCCCGCCGGCCCGCGCCCGCGCCGGACCTCTCCCACCCGGCCATGGCGGTGCACCTCGACGCGTGCATCCAGTGCACGCGGTGCGTGCGCGCGTGCCGGGAGGTCCAGGTCAACGATGTGATCGGGTACGCCGGCCGGGGCGCGGGCGCCCGGATCGTCTTCGACCTCGAGGATCCCATGGGCACGAGCACCTGCGTCGCGTGCGGTGAGTGCGTGCAGTCGTGCCCGACCGGCGCGCTCCTGCCGCGCAGCCCGTGGGAGGCGGGCGTGGTGGACGAGCTGGACATGCTGAGTCCGCTGGACCGTTCGTGGTGAGAGGGGGGCCCGATGACGGATGGAACGACCGGCTCGAGGGGGAACGGCACCTCCGCGTCCGTGCGGCGCGCGGACGCGACCGGGCCCGTGCGCCCGGCGACGGATCGCAAGGTGCCCTCGCTCTGCCCGTACTGCGGCGTGGGGTGCCAGGTCACGTACCACGTGGTGGAGGGCCGCATTCGCCAGGTGACCGGACGGTGGGGGGCGTCGAACCACGGCCGGCTGTGCGTGAAGGGGCGTTTCGGCTTCGACTACGTGCACAACCGCCAGCGGCTGACGGTCCCGCTGATCCGGCGGGAGGGTGCGCCGAAGGACGCGAACACGCTGGTGGATCCGGCGGACCCGTGGGGCACGTTCCGCGAGGCGACGTGGGAGGAGGCGCTCGACGTGGCGGCGGCGGGGCTTCGTCGCATTCGTGACGCGCACGGCGGCGGCGCGCTCGCCGGCTTCGGGTCCGCGAAGGGGAGCAACGAGGAGGCGTACCTCTTCCAGAAGCTGGTGCGGACGGTGTTCGGCACGAACAACGTCGACCACTGCACGCGGCTCTGCCACGCCTCGTCGGTGGCGGCGCTGATGGAGTGCCTCGGCTCGGCGGCGGTGTCGAACCCGGTCGCGGACGTGCAGTTCGCGGACTGCATCGTGATCATCGGTGCGAACCCGACGGTCAACCATCCGGTCGCGGCGACGTTCATGAAGAACGCGATCGAGCGGGGGACGAAGCTGATCCTGATGGACCCGCGGCGGACGGAGCTCGCGCGGTTGGCGACGCATTCGTTGCAGTTCCGGCCGGGCACGGACGTGGCGCTGCTGAACTCGATGCTGCACGTGATCATCGAGGAGGGGCTGACGGACGATGCGTTCATCGCGACGCGCACGACCGGGTTCGACGACCTGCGCCGGACGGTGAAGGCGTACTCGCCGGAGGCGATGGCGGCAATCACCGGGATCCCGGCGGAGGAGGTGCGGGCGGCGGCGCGGCTGTATGCGACGTCGCGGAACTCGATGCTCTTCTGGGGGATGGGGATCAGCCAGCACGTGCACGGCACGGACAACGCGCGCTGTCTGATCGCGCTGGCGCTGATCACGGGGCAGATCGGGCGGCGCGGGACGGGGCTGCACCCGCTGCGCGGGCAGAACAACGTGCAGGGCGCGTCGGACGTCGGGCTGATCCCGATGGTGTACCCGGACTACCAGAGCGTCGAGGATCCGGCGGTCCGGGCGAAGTTCGAGGCGCTGTGGGGGCGGCCGGGGCTGGACCCGAAGAAGGGGCTGACCGTCGTCGAGATCATGAACGCGGCGCGGGAGGGCGCGATCCGCGGGATGTACATCATGGGGGAGAACCCCGCGATGTCGGACCCGGACGTGCAGCACGTACGGGAAGCGCTGGCGAGCCTCGAGTGGCTGGTCATGCAGGAGATCTTCCTGACGGAGACGGCGTCGTTCGCGGACGTGATCCTGCCGGCGAGCGCGTTCGCCGAGAAGTACGGGACGTACACGAACACGGACCGGCGGGTGCAGCTCGGCCGGCCGGTGCTGCCGCCGCCGGGGGATGCGCGCCAGGACCTCTGGATCATCCAGGAGCTGGCGCGGCGGCTCGGCGCGGACTGGAGCTACGACGGCCCGGCGCAGGTCTTCGAGGAGATGCGGCGGGCGATGCCGAGCTACGCGGGCATCACCTGGGAGCGGCTCGAGCGCGAGCACGCGGTCACGTACCCGTGCCGGCGGGAGGGAGACCCGGGCGACGAGGTCGTCTTCGTGGACCGGTTCCCGACGCCGGACGGGCGGGGGAAGCTGATCCCGGCGGACTGGGCCGAGCCGGGCGACCCGCCGGACGACGACTTCCCGTACGTGCTGATCACCGGCCGGCTGCTGGAGCACTGGCACACCGGCGCGATCACGCGCCGCGCGGAGGTGCTGGACGCGCTCGAGCCGGCGCCGATGCTGAGCATGGGCCGCGAGCTGGCGGCGGAGTTGGGCGTCTCGGCCGGCGATGTCGTGACGGTCGAGTCGCGGCGGGGGAGGGTGCGGGCCATCGTGCGGGTGGACGACTCGATCCCCCGAGGCGCGGTGTTCCTGCCGTTCTGCTTCGTGGAGGCGCCGGCGAACGCGCTCACCAGCCCGAAGCTGGACCCGTTCGGCAAGATCCCCGAGTTCAAGTACTCCGCCGTGCGGCTCGTGCCGGGCGGGTTGCCCGTGGAGACGGCGTCGTATCGGGCGGGCGCGGTGCTGGAGGGCGCGGCGGACTGACTCGGCACTCGCATCGGGCCGCGGCGGACGCGGCGGCGGGGGGGGGGGGGGGGGCGCGGGCCCCCCCCCCCCCC
>JADGGV010000012.1 GCA_019689775.1 Gemmatimonadota bacterium | reverse complement strand
CCGCCCACACCGCCACCGCCGCCGCTTTCGCCGCCCGCGCCGTCGTTCGCGCCGCCGCCGGAGCCGCTGCTGCGGCCGCGGGAGGAGCCGGTCGCGCCCTCCGCGCCGCCGCCGGCCGGCCCAGGCGAGTTCACGCGCATCTTCGGCGGGATGCCCGCGCCCGGAGCGGCGGCGCCGCCGCCGGCGCCGGGCTATGGCGCGAACGCCCTGGGGCTCCCGGGCCTCTCCTCGCCCGCGGAGCCGGCGCCGCCGCCGTTCGCCGCGCCGTCGTCGCCCGGAGCGTACGGCGCCGGTCCGACCCCGCAGGGGCTCAACGATCCCGGCGACAGTTACCTGGAGCGCCTCGCCGCCGCGGGGCGCGCCGAGTCGGCCGCCGCGCCGCCGTCGCAGGTCGTCGCGCCGAACCCGTTCCTCGCCGGTCCACCGCCCCCGCCGGCGGCGCCGGCGTTCTCCGGGCCGGGCGAGTTCACGCGCATCATCAGCGCGGCGCCGCCGCCCCCAGCCGCGGCGCCGGCTCCCGCGGCGGCCCCGGCGCCAGCCCCCGCCGCGCCGGCGGGCGCGCCCGCCCCGAAGGCGCCGTCGTCGGTCCTCTTCATCGTCGCGATCGTGGTGATCGTGCTGCTGGCGGTGGGACTCTTCCTGTACTTCGGGCTGCGCGGACCGTGAGCCTCCCCGCCGGCGCCGGGGCGCCGAGCGTCAGCGGCCGCTGGGGGGGAGCAGGATGACGAGCTCGAGCTGCGGCGCCGGGAAGTCGGAGGGGACGTAGGCCGCCAGGTTCCGCGCCAGCCGGATCGCATCCCATTCCGGGCCCGTCCGCTCGAGTAAGAAATACTGATAGTCGAGCTTGATCGGCAGCGCGCTCGGCGGCGTGGGCACGTGCCGGAGCGGCACGCCCGGCAGCGCCTGCCGGATGAGACGGTCGAGCTGGTCCGCCGAGCTGAGCTTCACGAGCTGGGGCACACGCCGCAGCAGCTCGTCCTGGCGCATCTCGGCCTTGATCGCCAGGTACATCTGCGTCGCGGCGAAGTAGCGGTCCCGGTCGATCGCCGTGGCGTAGATCGACGGCTCCTGCGGCGCCAGCGGCAGCGTCACGTGGTTCGTCGGCACGACGGTCTCGAGCAGCTCGCGAATGATGCGATCGAGCTCGCGGAAGCACGTCGCCGGCTCGGCGTGGTCGTACGCCGGCAGGTGGCGCGGGCTGACGGTCGTCGAGAACGTCGTCAACGCGCCGGCCAGCGCCGCCATCGCCGCGTACAGCTCGCTCGGGTGCCCGTGCCGCGTCTCGAACAGATGGCGGAGCTGCGGCAGGTGCGTGTTGACCGTGTAAAGCAGCCAGAAGTTGGCCACGTCGGAGATGCCGAAGTCCGCCAGGCCGCGGTTGCGCTGCCGGCGCATCCCGGAGAGCGTGCTGCTCTTCGCCGTGAGTAGCTCGACGAGGCGCCGGTTGATCGCCATCAGGTAGTCGCTCGCGCCGACGTCGACGAGCGGCGGCACGAATTGGGGGTCGAGCTGGAACGCGCCGCTCGGCGCCCGGACGACGCGCGCCACCGGCAGCACGACGTTCCCGTCCAGCGTCTCGCCCTCCACCATGAGCCGGAAGTTCTTGCGCGCCACCTGCATCGGCTTCTCGGCGAGCCCCGTGTTCTCGTCCCGGCGGCTGACCACCTCCGCGGTGTAGCGCGTGCCGCGGTCGCCCCGCGTGAGCGACACGTTCAACCCGCCGATCCGGTGCTCCGGGAGCGCCAGGTACACCCGCAGCGCCGGCTCGTCCGGGTGCCAGTGCTCCTCGAGCGGCTTCGGCGCCGGCGGCGCATCCGCCTGCGGGATCTCGAACGGCAAGCCGTCCGGCAGGATCCCGGCTGCGGCCGAGAGCGCGAGGGTGCCGCCGGCCAACGCCTCCTGGTCCACCTCCAGCCGGCTGAAGCCCCATGGCCGGAAGCTCAGGCACGACAGCTCGAACGCGACGAGGTCCTCCAGGTACCGGTCCTGCGTCTGGAGGTGCTGCGGGGTGAGGAGCACGCCCTTCGTCCAGAGTACCTTCTGCATCTGCCGCATGCCGCTCGAGCCTCCCGTCGCGCGTTCTCGCCCTCTCGCCCACCGGGGCGCGCCCTGCGGATCCGGCCGCCGCGCGCCCCGATCGCCGCGCCCCGCGGCGCGGTTCGACCCGCGTAAGGTGAAGCGCGCCGGCGGGCCGGAGCAAGGGCCAATCGCACTTTCCAGCGATCTTGACACCGATTGGGGGGGCCTGTAAGGTGGGGGGCGAGAACGTACCCCTTCCGAAAGACGTCGTGATCACGGCCGCCGAGCCGCTGCGCCGGCGCATCCACGGCTGCATGCCCGCGGCCGCCGTTGGCTCTCGACGCTCGCTCGGACGTTCGCGCATCGGAGTCGCCGGCTGGTCACCGCCTCGCGGTCCGCGCCTTCGCCGCGGCGGCCGGACCAAGCCCCCCCTGTCCACCGCTCGATGGGAGTGCCTTATGGCAGAAAGCGTGAACAAAAAGCTGGAGCGCGTCCGTCCGCCACGCGTGCACATCAGCTATGACGTGGAGACGGGCGGTGCCATCGAGATGCGCGAGCTGCCCTTCGTCATGGGCGTGCTCGGCGACTTCACCGGCCACCCGACCGAGCCGCTGGCGAAGCTCAAGGACCGCAAGTTCGTCGAGGTCAACCCGGACAACTTCGACGACGTCCTCAAGAGCATGAAGCCGCACCTCTCCTTCACGGTCGACAACCTCCTGTCGGACGATCCCAACGCCGGTAAGCTCGCCGTCGACCTGAAGTTCGAGAGCCTCGACGATTTCTCGCCAGACCGCGTGGCGAACCAGGTCGAGCCGCTGCGCAAGCTGCTCGAGCTGCGCCAGCAGCTCGCGGACCTGCGTGGCAGCCTCCAGGGGAACGAGAAGCTGGACGAGATCCTCCAGGCCACCATCAGCGACGCGGACAAGCTCAACAAGATCAAGGCAGAGCTCGACTTCGAGGGAGGCAGCGATGTCGGCAACTGAGTCGCAGGCGCAACAGCAGGCTCAGGCGCAGGAACTGACGCTCCTCGACCAGATCGTCGACCAGGGTCGCTTCGGCACCGAGGCCGCCGCCCGCGAGCGCGGCAAGGGCCTCATCAAGCGCTTCCTCGACGAGGTGCTCCAGGGCGCGATGACCATCTCCCCGGACACGGAGGCGATGATCAACGCGCGCATCGCGCAGATCGATCATCTGGTCTCGATTCAGTTGAACGAGATCATGCATCACCCGGATTTCCAGAAGCTCGAGTCCAGCTGGCGGGGGCTGAAGTACCTGCTCTCCCAGACGGAGACGAGTGTGATGCTCAAGATCAAGGTCCTGAACGTCAGCAAGAAGGACCTGCTGCGCGATCTCCAGCGCGCGCCGGAGTTCGACCAGAGCGCGCTCTTCAAGAAGGTCTACGAGGAGGAGTTCGGCGTGTTCGGCGGCGCGCCGTTCGGCGCGCTCATCGGCAACTACGAGTTCGGCAAGAGCGGCCAGGACGTCGAGCTGCTCGAGAAGATCTCGCAGGTGGCGGCCGCGGCCCACGCGCCGTTCATCGCCGGCGCCTCGCCCGACATGTTCAACCTCGAGAGCTTCCAGCAGCTCGATGCGCCGCGCGACCTGGCCAAGGTCTTCGACACGACCGAGTACGCCAAGTGGAAGGCGTTCCGGGACACCGAGGACTCGCGCTACGTCGGGCTGACGGTGCCGCGCTTCCTGCTGCGCGACCCCTACGGCCCCACCACGGTGCCGATCGAGGCCTTCAACTACGACGAGAAGGTCGACGGCTCCGACCACAACAAGTACCTCTGGGGGAACGCGGCCTGGGCGCTCGCCGCCCGGATCACGAACTCCTTCGCGAAGTACGGCTGGTGCGCGACGATCCGCGGCGTCGAGGGCGGCGGCCTCGTCGAGGGGCTGCCGGTGCACAACTTCCGCACCGACGCCGGCGACATCGCCATGAAGTGCCCGACCGAGACGCCGATCACCGACCGGCGCGAGAAGGAGCTGGCCGACCTCGGCTTCATCCCGCTTGTGCACTGCAAGGGGACGCCGAACGCGGCGTTCTTCAGCGTGCAGTCGTGCCAGAAGCCGAAGGTCTACGACAAGGACGCCGCGACCGCGAACGCGCGCATCTCGGCGCAGCTCCCCTACATCTTTGCGGTCTCGCGCTTCGCGCACTACCTGAAGGCGATGATGCGCGACAAGATCGGGAGCTACTCGTCGCGCGCGGAGGTCGAGCGGTTCCTGAACGACTGGATCAGCAACTACACGATCTCGAACGACAGCGCCGGCTTCACGCTGAAGGCGCAGAAGCCGCTGCGCGAGGCGCGCGTCGAGGTGGTGGACGTGCCGGGCAAGCCGGGCGCGTACCGGGCCGTGGCGTTCCTGCGCCCGCACTTCCAGCTCGACGAGCTCACGATGTCGATGCGCCTGGTGGCGGAGCTACCGGCGCCGGCGAAGTAGCAGTCCTCGAGGCGCCGCCGCCCTCCCGGACGGCAGCGCCTCCGGTTCACGCCCCCTGGCCTCCCGCGCTTCGCGGGGGGTGGATCATCCAACCAAAGGAGTGGTCGCCATGGCAATGGACATGTTCCTCAAACTCGGGGACATCGCGGGCGAGTCGAAGGACAGCGTGCACGGCGGCGAAATCGACGTTCTCGCCTGGAGCTGGGGCGCCTCCAACAGCGGTTCGGCGCACGTGGGCGGCGGCGCCGGCGCCGGCAAGGTGAACGTGCAGGACCTGTCGATCACGAAGTACGTCGACAAGGCGACGCCGGACATCATCCTGGCGACGTGCAACGGCAAGCACATCCCCGAGGCGAAGCTCACGGTCCGCAAGGCCGGCGAGAACCCGCTCGAGTACCTGGTCATCACGATGACGGAGGTGCTGGTCAGCGCGTACTCGACGGGCGGGAGCGGCGGGGAGGACCGGCTGACGGAGAACGTCACGCTGAACTTCGCCAAGGTGAAGGTCGACTACAAGGAGCAGACGGCCACCGGCGGCGTCGGCGCCACGCCGAGCATGGGCTGGGACATCGCCGCGAACGTCAAGCTGTAAGCGGCGACGGGTCCCGATGAACGCCCTCGAGCTGTACCAGGCCGGTCGAATCGACGAGGCACTTCAGGCCCTGAACGGGGCGTTGCGGGACGATCCGGGCAACGTCCGGCTGCGGACCTTCCTGTTCGAGCTCCTCTGCTTCGCGGGGGAGTTCGATCGGGCGGAGAAGCAGCTGGACGTCGTCGCCGGTAGCAGCAAGGACGCGGAGCTGGGCGCGATGCTCTACCGGAGCGCCCTGCACGCCGAGCGGACCCGGCAGGACATGTTCCGGTCGGGGACGCCGGCGCAGGGCGCGCCGCCGCGTTCCGACCTGACCGGCACGCTCAACGGGAGGTCGTTCACGTCGATCACCGACGCGGACCCCCGGCTGGGCGCGCGGCTGGAGATCTTCGCGGCCGGGCAGTACACGTGGCTTCCCCTCGAGCACGTCGCCTCGCTCAGCATCGATCCACCCAAGCGGCTGCGGGACCTGATCTGGGCGCCGGCCCGGGTCAAGGCCGGTCCCGGCTTCCAGGACTTCGACTTCGGTGAGGTCCTGATCCCGGTGCTCTATCCGCTCTCGTGGCAGCACCCGGACTGGGCGGTGCGCCTCGGCCGCTCGACCGAATGGGTGTCGGGCGACGACGGCGCCGAGGTGCTCAGGGGGCAGAAGATGATCCAGATCGACGACGAGCTGGTCCCCATCCTGGAAGTCCGCACGCTGGAAATCGCCGCCCCATCCGACAACGACTGAGACGCATGCCTCTGGCAACGACCGAGCTGCTGGAGCCGATCCCGGGGGATAGCCCCGGCGGCGTCAGCCTGCGCTACGACCCGCTCTACGACCAGATCAAGCAGGCGCGCACCGAGGAGGACGACCTCCCGGCGGGCGACTGGTCGCGCGAGCGCAAGACCGCCGATTGGGGCCTCGTCGTGAAGCTCGCGACCGAGGCGCTGAAGAAGCGCTCGAAGGACCTCCAGATCGCCGCCTGGCTGACCGAGGCGCTGCTGAAGCGGGAGGGGGTGGCGGGGCTGACGCAGGGGCTCGGCCTGCTCCAGGCGCTGATCGAGAACTTCTGGGACCACCTCCACCCCGAGCTCGAGGACGGCGACGCCGAATTCCGCGCGGCGCCACTCGAGTGGGTTGGCGGCTACCTGGACCGGGCGATCCGGGTCACGCCGATCACCGCGGAGGGGCACACGCTCGCGCAGTACCGCGAGTCGCGGACGGTCGGCTACGAGAAGGACGCGCAGACGTCCGACGAGCGCGAGACGCGCCGGAAGAAGATTCAGTCGGGGCTGCTCAGCCCGGAGGAGTTCGACGAGGGCTTCGCCGCGACGCCGAAGAGCTGGTACAAGGCGCAGGTCGCCGAGTTCGACGCCGCGCTCGAGGCGCTGGACGCGCTCGATCTGGCGAGCCAGGAGAAGTTCGGCGACGTCGCGCCCAGCTACGCGAAGCTGCGCGATGCGCTGAAGGAGGTGCGGCAGATCCTGGCGCAGTTTCTGGCGACGAAGCTGGAGACGGACCCGGACCCGGTCGAGGAGGCCCCGCCGGCGGAGGTCGTGGCGGAGGCCGCGGAGGGCGAGGCCGCGGCGGCCGCGCCCGCGGCGGCGGCCCCGCAGGCGGGGGCCACGCTCGCGCCGACGCCGCGGGACCGCGCGGACGCCGAGGCGCGCGTGGCCGCTGCGGCGCGCTGGATGCGCGCGCAGTCGCCGACGGATCCGGCGCCGTACCTGATGCTGCGCGGCCTGCGCTGGGGCGAGCTGCGCGCGGGCGGGCCGGTCGAGCCGCGGCTGCTGGCCGCGCCGCCGACGGAGCTGCGCACGCGGTTGAAGGGGCTGCTGCTGGAGTCACGGTGGGAGGAGCTGCTCGAGGCGGGCGAGGAGGTGATGGCCACGCCCTACGGGCGCGGCTGGCTCGACCTCCAGCGCTACGTCCTCACCGCCTGCGACGCGCTGGGCGCGGAGTACGCGCCGGTCGCCGCGGCGATCCGGGGCGCGCTCGCGGCGCTGCTCCGCGACCGGCCGGAGCTGCCGGCGCTGACGCTCGCGGACGACTCGCCGGCGGCGAACGCGGAGACGCGGGCGTGGTTGCGCGGGGCGGGCCTGCTGGCGGCCGCCGAGGCCGGCACGGACGAGCCCGCGGTCGTGCCCACGCAGCCGGTCCGCGACGCGTTCGCGCGCGCGCAGCGGAAGGTGAAGGAAGGGCAGCCACACGCCGCCATCGAGATCCTGCTCGAGGAGGCGGCGCAGGAGCGCAGCCTGCGCGGCCGCTTCCTGCGCCGCACGCAGGCCGCGGCGATCATGATGGATGCCGGGCTCGCGCCGGTGGCGCTGCCGATCCTGCGCGAGCTGGTCGAGCTGGTCGACAAGTACCGGTTGGAGGAATGGGAGGACGGCGCGACGGTCGCGCAGCCGCTCGGGCTGCTCCACCGCTGCATCGCCCTCGTGGAAGGCGAGTCCTCGGCGCCGCACGACCTGTACGTCCGTGTCTGCCGGCTCGACCCGATGCAGGCGATCCGGATGACGAACGCCACTCGGCCCGCATGAGCCGCGAGAGCGAGCGGACCGTCCGGCAGTCCCTGATCGACCGCCTAATCGATACCGACCCTAGGCTCGCGGCCGACCCGCCCGAGACGTGGACGGGCTCGGTCGCGGCGGTGAAGGCGTCGCTACTGCGCGACCTCGAGGCGCTGCTGAACACGCGGCGGATCATCGATCCGGCGCCGGACGCCTACCCGGAGGTGCAGCGGTCCGTCTACCACTACGGGATGCCGGACATCACGTCCCTCAGCGCCGACGACGCGGAGCACCACCGCCGGCTCGCCATCGACCTCGAGGAGTGCATCCGCCTCTTCGAGCCGCGGCTAACCGCCGTCCGCGTGACGCTCGGGGAGGCGGACCCGGAGAAGGGGCGGCGCGTGCGCTTCATCATCGACGGCCTGCTGCGCATGGAGCCGAACCCGGAGCGGATCTACTTCGACACCGTGCTCGAGACGCCGACGGGGAAGTTCTTCGTCAGCGGAGATGGCCATGCGTGACGAGCTGCTCGCCGAGTACGAGCGGGAGCTGAGCTACCTGCGGCGCACCGGCGCCGAGTTCGCGCGCAAGTACCCGAAGATCGCGTCCCGGCTGCTGCTGGAGCCGAGCAAGTGCGACGACCCGCACGTCGAGCGGCTGCTGGAGGGGTTCGCGTTCCTGGCCGCGCGGATCCAGCTCCGCATCGCCGACGACTTCCCGGAGTTCAGCGAGGCGCTGCTCGGCATGGTCTACCCGCACTACGTGCGGCCCCTGCCGTCGATGTCGCTGGTGCAGGTCCAGCTCGATGCCGAGCAGGGGCGGGTCGCCGCGGGGTACCGGGTGCCGCGCGGCACGCTGCTCTACTCGAAGCCGGTGGCCGGCACGCCGTGCAAGTTCCAGACGTGCTACGACACGACGCTCTGGCCGATCACGGTCGCCTCGGCGAAGTGGGTCACGCCGCAGTCGATCAAGCCGGCGCTGACGGCTGTGGAGGCGGTCGGCGTATTGCGGCTGGAGCTGGCCTGCCCGTCGGGCCTCGGCTTCGACCAGCTCGAGCTGCGGACGCTGCGGCTCCACCTGAGCGGCGAGGCCACGCTCGCCTCGACGCTCTACGAGCTGCTGTGCAACAACTGCCCGCAGGTCGTGATCCGGGATGCGTCGCCGGACGCGCGCGGTCGGGAGCAGGTGGTGCTGCCGGGCTCCGCCATCGCGCCGGTCGGCTTCGCGGAGGACGAGGGGATGCTGCCGCCGCCGCGGCGCGCGTTCCTCGGCTACCAGTTGCTCCAGGAGTACTTCACGTTCCCGGACAAGTTCATGTTCCTGGACGTGTCGGGCTTCGAGCGGGCGCGGGCGGCGGGCTTCGGCGAGCGGATCGAGGTCCTCTTCCCGATCGCGCCGTTCCAGCGCCCGGAGCGGCGGCAGATGCTCGAGACGGGGATCACGACGGATACGGTGCGGCTGGGCTGCACGCCGATCGTGAACCTGTTCCCGCAGACGTCGGAGCCGATCCTTCTCACGGAGCGGCAGCCGGAATACCTGCTGGTGCCGGACGCGCGCCGGCGGGAGTCGATCGGCATCTTCTCGGTCGACGAGGTCGTGGCGGTCAGCCCGGGCGCCGCGGAGCCGCTGCGCTTCGAGCCGCTGTACTCGTACCGCCACGGCGCGGGCGAGGGGCGCTCGAAGCTGTACTGGCACGCGGTGCGCCGGCCACAGGGGTGGCGGCTCGACGAGGGGACGGACGTCTACCTCTCGTTCGCCGACCTGTCGGGGCGGGTCGTCTACCCGGACGTCGATGCGGTGACCGCCCGCCTGACGTGTCACAACGGTGACCTGCCGAGTCGGCTCCCGTTCGGCACGGGCGGCGGCGACTTCGAGCTGCCGGGCGGCGGCGTGATCCGCCAGATCGTCACGCTGATCAAGCCGACGCCCCTGATCCAGCCGCCGCTCGGGCGACCGCAGCTCTGGCGGCTCATCTCCCAGCTCTCGTTGAACTACGCCTCGCTCGTCGACGGCGGCGTGGAGGGGCTCCAGGAGCTGCTGCGGCTGCACAACTTCGCGGAATCGCCGGCCGGCGAGAAGCAGATCCAGGGGATCCTCGACATCCAGGCCCGGCGCGTCCACTCGATGGTCGAGACGGAGCACGGGCTGACGTTCGCGCGCGGACACCGCATCGAGATCGACTTCGACGAGGAGCAGTTCGCCGGCGGCGGCGTCTACCTGATGGCGTCCGTGCTTGAGCGCTTCCTCGGGCTCTACGTCTCGCTCAACAGCTTCACCATCCTCGCCGCGCGCACGCGGCAGCGAAAGGAGATCATCCGGGAATGGCCGCCGAGGACCGGGTGGAAGGCGCTCCTCTGAACCTGCACCTCCTGGCGGAGGCGCTGCGCGACGACCCGACCGGCTTCAGCTTCTTCCAGGCCGTGCGGACGCTCGAGCGGCTGCGCCCGGGCGCGGCGCCCGTGGGGACGTCGATCGACGCGGCGGCGGAGCCCGTCCGCTTCTCGGTGAACCCGACGATCGCGTTCCCGTCGGCGGAGATCGACGCGCTCCAGATGGAGGATGGCGAGGGTGCGGGGCCGGCCCGGATGACGGTGAACTTCATGGGGGTGACCGGTCCGCTCGGCGTGCTGCCGCACCACTACACGCTGCTGGTGGCGGAGCGGAAGCGCGCGCGCGACACGGCGCTCGCGGAGTTCCTCGACATCTTCCACCACCGCCTCCTCTCCCTGTTCTACCGTGCGTGGCAGAAGCACCGCTTCACGGTGGCGTACGAGAAGGGCGAGGACCGGCTGCGCGCCCATCTGCTGGACCTGGTCGGCACGGGCCTCGAGGTGCTCCAGCAGCGCGCCTCGATCGAGCCGGACGCGCTGGTCTACTATGCCGGGCTGCTGCTGCTCCAGACGCGCGGCGCGGTCGCGCTCGAGCAGTTGCTGGAGGACTACTTCGGCGTGCCGGTCGAGGTGGAGCAGTTCGTCGGTGGGTGGTACCCCGTCGCCCGCGCGGACCAGTGCGCGATCGACGACGACGGCGAGGGGGTGTCGGGGCAGCTCGGCCGGGGCGCGATCGCCGGCGACGAGGTCTGGGACCAGCAGGCGAAGGTGCGCATCCGCGTCGGTCCCCTGCCCCGGAGCCAGTACGACCGCTTCCTCCCGTCGGGCGAAGCGTTCGAGCAGATGCGGGCGCTGACCCGCTTCTTCAGTCACGACCAGTTCGACTTCGAGCTCCAGCTCGTTCTCGCGCGCGAGGACGTGCCGGGCTTCGTGCTGGGCGCCGAGGAGGAGAACGCGCAGCCCCTCGGCTGGTGCACGTGGATCCGCTCGACGGCGTTCCGGCGCGATGCCGACGACACCGTCCTCAGTCTCTGAGAGGAAGGGAACGATGAACGTCAATCTCCGGGCCCTCATCGGCAAGCTGAACAACCAGACGCGCGGCGCGGTCGAAGCGGCAGCGGGACTCTGCCTGTCGCGCACGCACTACGACGTCGAGATCGAGCACTACCTGCTGAAGCTGCTGGATGCGACGGACACCGACTTCGCGGCGATCCTCCAGCACTACGGCATCAACCGCTCGCGGCTGGCGGGCGAGCTGACGGTCTCGCTCGACCAGCTCAAGTCGGGGAACGCGCGGACGCCGTCGCTCAGCCCGTCGCTGGTGAAGATGCTGACCGAGGCGTGGACGATCGGCTCGGTGGACTACGGCGCCGCGCGCGTGCGCACCGGGCACACCATCGTGGCGCTGGTCGCGAACGAGGAGCTAAGCCGGCTGGTGCAGGGCTTCAGCAAGGAGCTGGCGCGGATCTCGGCGGAGGACCTGCGCGCGAACTTCGCCGCGATCACCGGGAACACGATCGAGGAGGCGACGGCGGGCGCGGCGGCCGGCGGCGCGGCCTCGGCCGAGCCGGGCGCGAAGCCGGGGAGCAAGACGCCGTTCCTGGACCAGTACACCGTGAACCTGACGGAGCGCGCCCGGCAGGGGCTCATCGACCCGGTGCTGGGCCGCGACTTCGAGGTGCGGCAGGTCGTCGACATCCTGACGCGGCGGCGGCAGAACAACCCGATCCTGGTCGGCGAGGCGGGCGTCGGTAAGACCGCCGTCGTCGAGGGCTTCGCCATGCGCATCGTGCAGGGCGACGTGCCGCCGGTGCTGCGCAACGTGACGCTGCGCGCGCTGGATCTGGCGTTGCTCCAGGCCGGCGCGGGCGTGAAGGGCGAGTTCGAGAACCGGCTGAAGGGGCTGATCGAGGAGGTGAAGTCGTCGCCCACGCCGATCATCCTGTTCATCGACGAGGCGCACACGATGATCGGCGCCGGCGGCCAGGCCGGCCAGAACGACGCGGCGAACCTGCTGAAGCCGGCGCTGGCGCGCGGTGAGCTGCGCACGCTCGCGGCCACGACGTGGTCGGAGTACAAGAAGTACTTCGAGAAGGATCCCGCCCTCGCGCGTCGCTTCCAGCTCGTGAAGGTCGAGGAGCCGACGGAGGAGCAGTGCCTGGTGATGATGCGCGGGGTGGTGCCGGCCCTCGAGAAGCACCACGGCGTGCGCATCCTGGACGACGCCGTGGAGGCGGCCGTCCGCCTGTCGCACCGCTACCTCCCCGACCGCCAGCTCCCGGATAAGGCGGTCAGCGTGCTGGACACGACGTGCGCGCGGCTGGCGCTCGGCCAGAACGCGACGCCGGCGGCGATCGAGGACGCGCAGCGCCAGCTCGACGACCTGGACGTGCAGCGGCGGATCCTGGAGCGCGAGGCGGCGCTGGGCGCGGACCACTCGAAGCGCCTGGCGGAGATCGCGCGGACGCGGCCGGAGGTCGAAGCCCGACTCGCGGCGTTGACGGAGCGTTGGCACAAGGAGAAGGAGCTGGTCGCCCGCATCCGTGCGCTGCGGGAGAAGATCGAGGCGGTGGTGCTCGGCGGGGCGGCGAACGGCGCCACGGCGAACGGTGACGCGGCGAACGGCGCGGAAACGCCCGCGCAGGCGGGCGCGGCCTCGGACGAGGCCGTCCTCGCGATGCGCGCGGACCTCGAGCGGCTCACCTCGGCGTTGGAGCAGCTTCAGGGCGAGGACCCGCTGGTCCCGGTGGTGGTGGACGCGAACCTGGTCGGGCAGGTGATCTCGGCGTGGACGGGCGTGCCGGTCGGCAAGATGATGCGCGACGACGTGGCCATGGTGCTCCAGCTCGAGTCCCACCTCTCGCGTCGCATCATCGGCCAGGATCACGCGCTCCAGCTCATCAGCCACCGGATCCGCACGTCGAAGGCGCGGATCGAGGACCCGAACAAGCCGGTCGGCGTCTTCCTGCTCGTCGGGCCGAGCGGCGTGGGCAAGACGGAGACGGCGCTGGCGCTGTCGGACCTGCTCTACGGCGGCGAGCAGAACCTGATCACGATCAACATGTCGGAGTTCCAGGAAGCGCACACGGTCTCGACGCTGAAGGGCGCGCCCCCGGGATACGTCGGCTACGGCGAGGGCGGGGTGTTGACGGAGGCGGTGCGGCGGCGGCCGTACTCGGTCGTGCTGCTGGATGAGATCGAGAAGGCGCACCCGGACGTGCTCGAGCTGTTCTTCCAGGTGTTCGACAAGGGGCGGATGGAGGACGGCGAGGGGCGCGAGATCGACTTCAAGAACTGCGTCATCCTGCTCACGACGAACGCCGGCACCGACACGATCATGAAGCTGACGGCGGATCCGGAGACGATGCCGAGCTGGGAGGGGCTGGCGAAGGCGCTAAAGCCGGAGCTGGACAAGCAGTTCAAGCCGGCGTTCCTCGGGCGCACGGTCATCATCCCCTACTTCCCGGTGCGCGACGAGAACCTGAAGAAGATCGTGCGGCTGAAGCTCGGGAAGGTGCAGCGGCGGCTCCAGGAGACGCACGGCATCGAGCTCATCGCCGACGAGCCGATCATCGAGGCGATCGCGCAGCGCTGCACGGAGGTCGAGAGCGGCGCGCGCAACGTCGACAACATCCTGACGAACACCGTGCTGCCGGCGATCTCGACGACGATCCTGGAGTCGCTGGTGGAGGGCCGGACGCCGGCGGCGCTGCGCGTCGGGATCGACGCGGACGGCAACTTCACGTACACGCCGGAGGAGCGCGCGGCGCCGGCGGCCGCGTTGGCGTAGGCTCGGCGGCTCGTCGCCCGGCGCGGCGCGCCGGCGCGCGGGCGGCCCGAAGCGGAGCCGGCCGGCGGTGCGCCGGCCGGCTCACGTTTGGACGGTGGACCTGAACGCGGTGACGGGAGAGCGGCATGGCGACGTACCTACAGGCCGATCGGCCGCTGCGGCTCAAGACGAAGCTGGGCGAGGACCAGCTGCTGCTGCTGGGCTTGGCGGGCACGGAGGCGATCTCGCGCCCCTACCGGTTCCGCCTCGACCTGGCGTCGGACGACCCGGCGATCGACGGGGTCGGTCTCCTCAACTCGCCGGTCACGATCACGCTGGCGCTGCCGGCGGGGGAGGCGCGCGAGATCCACGGGCTCATCTTCCGCTTCGCGCAGCTCGGCCAGTCGGAGGACCGCACGCTGTACCGGGCGGAGATCGTGCCCAAGCTGTTCTATCTGACGCTCACGCGCGACTGCCGCATCTTCCAGCACAAGTCGGCGGTGCAGATCATCGAGGCCGTGCTGAAGGAGCACGGCGTCGAGCACGACATCCGATGCAACGCCCCGCACCCGGAGCGGGACTTCTGCGTCCAGTACCGCGAGTCGGACTTCGACTTCATCTCCCGCCTCATGGAGGAGGAGGGGATCTTCTACTTCTTCGACCACAGCGGCTCGAAGGAGAAGCTGGTGCTGGCGGACCGGAACTCGGCGCTCTCGACCTGCCCGCACCAGCCGAGGGCGCGGATCCACGAGCAGCCGCTGCTGGACGAGGACGTGTTGTTCACGTTCGAGCGCGAGTACCGCGCGCACGTCGGCAAGGTCGAGCTGAAGGACTTCGACCCGCTCCAGCCCTCGCTCAGCCTGGCGCTGAGCGCCGAGACGCGGCAGCAGGCCGGGCTCGGCGCGGCCTACGACTACCCCGGCTTCTACACGACGAACGAGGAGGGCGACCGCCGGGCGAAGCTGTGGATCGAGGCGGCCGAGATGGCGCACCAGCTCGCCCGCGGCCGCGGCAACTGCCGCGCGTTCGGGGCCGGCTACAAGGTGACCGTCGAGGGCCACTACTCCGGCGCCGTGAACCAGGAGTACATCCTGACGGAGGTCCAGCACGTGGCGCGGGCCGCCGATCACCGTAGCGGCGGGGAGACGGCGTTCGATTACACGAACGAATTCCTGGCCATCCCGGCCTCGGTCCCGTACCGTCCCGCGCGCGAGACGAAGAAGCCGGTGATCGCCGGCTCGCAGACGGCGATCGTGGTCGGCCCGGCGGGCGAGGAGATCTACGTCGACGAGCACGGCCGCGTGAAGGTCCACTTCCACTGGGACCGCCAGGGGAAGCGCGACGAGAACGACTCGTGTTGGGTGCGCGTCTCGAGCACGTGGGCCGGGAAGGGGTGGGGCGCGGTGTACCCGCCGCGCATCGGCCAGGAGGTGATCGTCGATTTCCTGGAGGGCGACCCGGACCGCCCGATCATCACCGGCCGCGTCTACAACGCCGAGCAGACGCCGCCGTTCGGCGTCCCCGCCACGAAGAACCAGAGCGGCATCAAGTCGCGCAGCACGAAGGGCGGCGGCGCCGATGACTTCAACGAGATCCGGATGGACGACACGAAGGGGAGCGAGCTCCTCTACGTGCACGCCCAGAAGGACGCGGAGGTCGTGGTCGAGAACAACCGCACCGAGTCCGTCGGCAACAACGAGACGATCAGCATCGGCAACGACCGCGTGGAGTCGGTGGGGAACGACGAGTCGATCACGATCGAGGGGAAGCGCAGCACGAACGTCGGCAAGGACGAGCTGGTCAGCGTCGGCGGCAACCGCAGCGAGAGCGTCGACGGCGACGAGACGATCGACATCGGCGGCGACCGCTCGCTGACGATCGGGAAGAAGGAGACGGTGAGCGTCGGCGACAAGCGCACGACGGAGATCGGCGCCGACGACGCGCTCAACGTCGGGAAGAAGCTGACGGTGAACGCCGGCGAGGAGATCCTGCTGAAGACGGGCGAGGCCTCGATCCTGCTGAAGAAGGACGGCACCATCACGATCAAGGGGAAGGACATCAAGATCGAGGGCTCCGGCAAGATCAACGTCAAGGCCGGCGCCGACGTCGTGCTGAAGGGGAGCAAGGTGCAGGCGAACTAGGCGCGCGCATGCTCCAGTTCCGGAACCTCACGGGGTTGGGCGGGATGGCGTTCGGGGCGCCGGACCCGGACGGCGTCGACTCGCTCTACGCCGTGATCAAGGGCACGTTCGATGTGGTGACGGGGGAGTCGGCCGAGGAGCAGCTCCCGGTCGTCGTCGCCGACGAGCACTACGGCGATCCGGCGACGAGCAGCATCCGTGCGCCGTCCGACATCAGCCTGGTGAAGCCGGCGACGGACGTGCTCCTCGTGGGGAGCGCGCACGCGCCCGGCGGGCGGCCGGCGGCGTACGTGGATGTGTCGCTGCGGGTGGGGCCGGTCGGGCGGACGGTGCGCGTATTCGGCGACCGCTACTGGGTGTCGAGCGGCGCGGGCGTGACGCCGACATACCCGGAGCCGTTCCAGGTGATGCCGCTCGTGTGGGAGCGGGCGTACGGCGGCACCGAGAGGGTCGGCGACCGGGTCGACGGCGAGGCGCGCAACCCGGTGGGCACCGGCTTTCGGGCCGAGGGGAGCGAGGCGCCGCTGCACGGGCTGAAGCTGCCGAACCTGGAGGATCCCTACGACCCGATCACGTCCTGGAAGCAGCGGCCGCAGCCGGCGGGCTTCGCGCCGCTCGCGCCGCACTGGGAGCCGCGCCGCTCCTACGCCGGGACGTACGACGAGGCATGGCAGACGCAGCGCGCGCCGTACCTGCCGACGGACTTCGACGCGCGCTTCTTCCAGCTCGCGCCGCCGGAGCTCGTCTGCCCGGGCTATCTCCAGGGCGGCGAGACCGTGGAGGTCTGGAACGCGACGCCGTCCGGCTACCTCGCGTGCCGGCTCCCGGCCTTCCGCATCCAGGTGACGTACGTGCTCGACGACCGCTCGGAGGTCCGTACGGCGAACCTCGACACCGTGCTGCTCGAGCCGGACGCGGGCCGCCTCGTCGTCGTCTGGCGCACGGTGCTCCGGTGCGACAAGAAGCTGCTCCGCGTCCGCGAGATCGTCGCGGAGCAGCTCGGTGCCGCATAGGACGGGGCGCAATGGCGATGGACGACGTGGTGATCGCCGGGGTCGGGATGACGACGGCCGTCGGGCTGAGCGCGCCGGAGACGGCGGCGGCGGTCCGGGCGGCGCTGATGCGCTTCGAGCCGATCGCGTACTACGACCGCCACTTCAAGCCGTTCACCGTGGCGCAGGTGCCGGAGGACGGGCTGCCGCCGCTCGCGCCGGCGCTGGAGGGCGCGCCGCTGCCGCCGCGCATCGCGCGCATGCTGCGCCTGGCGACGGCGCCGCTCGCCGAGTGCGTCGCGGCGCTCCCGGCCACGGAGCGGAAGCCGCCGCTCGTGCTCGCGCTCCCGGAGATCGAGACGACGCTGCCCCTGGACGGCGCGGCGTTCCTGCGCGCGCTCGCGGCGCAGACGGACGGCGCGTTCGATGCGGCGGCGAGCGACGCGACCCGGCGCGGGCGCGCCGGCGGGCTCGCCGCCGTCGGCGCCGCCATGCAGGCGGTGCGGAGCGGCCGGCTGCGCTTCGCGCTCGCGGGCGGCGTCGAAACCTACCGCGACCTCTACGTGCTCGGCACGCTCGACCGCGACCGGCGCGTCAAGTCCGCGGCGAACCTGGACGGCTTCATTCCGGGCGAGGGTGCGGCGTTCCTGCTGCTGACGACGCGGGCGGCCGCGCAGGCGGTGGGGCTCGCGCCGCTCGCCTCGCTCGGGGCGGTGGCGGAGGCGGTCGAGCCCGGCCACCTGCACAGCGCCGAACCGTATCGCGGCGACGGGCTGGCGGCGGCCGTCGCCGGCGCGCTCGCGCAGGCGCCCACGCGCGCGCCGGTCCGCGAGGTCTACTCGACGATGAACGGCGAGAGCCACTGGGCGAAGGAGTGGGGCGTCGCCTCGCTGCGGAACCGGGGCGCGTTCGCCGCCGACCACGGGATGCACCATCCGGCGGACTGCTACGGCGACCCGGGCGCGGCCGCGGGCCCGCTGCTCGCCGGCCTCGCGGCGCTCGGCATCCGCGACGGCTACCGGGGCGCGCCGAGCCTGGTCTACGCCTCGTCGGACGCGGGGCCGCGCGCCGCCGTCGTCCTCGACGCCTAGGAGCGGAGCCATGCCATCGACGACGTTCGTGAACTTCCGCGGGATCGTGCACAAGGGGAGCGGCGGGATGAGCCTCGTGTTCCCGGACGTGTGCAAGACGCCGGCGCCGCCGGCGCCGTCGCCCGTGCCGGTCCCCTACCCGAACCTCGGGCAGTCGATGGACACCGCGCAGGGCCCGACGACGGTCAAGACGGACGGGCAGATGCCGATGGTCAAGGGGGCCAAGTACCTGAAGTCGTCGGGCGACGAGGCGGGCGTGGCCGGCGGCGTCATGTCGGGCGTGAACCTGGGCGAGTGCGAGTTCATGATGTACTCCTTCGACGTGAAGTTCGAGGGGAAGAACGTCTGCCGGATGGGCGACCCGCTCTTCCACAACAAGAAGAACATCATGGGCTGAGCGCCGGCGTGGGCCGGCGCGGAGGAGTGCGCGATGGCGGAAAGCTCGTACGATCTCAAGCGGTTGGTGGCGGCGTTCGGCGCGGACTTCCGCAGCGTCCAGGAGCGCGTGTACGAGGCGCTCACGGGCGACCTGCCGGAAGCCGAGCACGCCGACGCGCTCGCGGATGCGCGCCGAAAGCTGGCCGACTACGAGGAGCTGCTGGCCCGCGCCGACCTGGACGACCTGGACCGCGACTACGTGCGGCAGACGTGGGGCGAGCGCGTGGACACGCTGCGCGAGCGCGCCGCCGCCCTCGCCGCGCGGCTGGGCGGCGCCTGAGCGGCGGGAGGCGACGCATGGATCTCGGAGAGGCGATCGCGTTCGACGTGCCCGACGGGCCGATGGAATGCCCGTTCGACCACACCAACAGCCCGCCGAAGGAGGTAAAGCAGGTCATGCCGCGCTGGGAGAAGAACGACGCGGCGGCTCTCGGTGCGGCGCTCGGTCCGAAGTACCACTTCCAGACGCCGCTCGACATCACGGTGAACGGCGAGGCCCACAAGGCGCAGTACACGCCGCACCATCTGATCCCCGGGAACGCGACCTGGCCGAAGACGAAGCTGCGGAAGTGGGTCGACAAGCGGCCGCGGACGATCTCGGACCACATCGGCTACGACGTGAACGGCTTCGACAACGGCGTCAGCCTCCCGGGGAACGCCGGCTACCGCGCGACCGGCAAGTCGTGGAAGACCTACAAATGGCAGCAGGCGTACGCCTTCGCCGCCATGGATGCGAGCGTCCCGACGCGCCAGTTCCACGACGCGCACCCGGCGTACAACGAGTTCGTCACGGGCGTGCTCGACAAGATCGCCGAGAAGATCGAGCAGCGGGTCAAGGAGACCGGCACGCCGGGCTGCGGAAAGAAGAACTGCGCCGGCGACTCGCAGAAGCAGAAGCCGTACCCGCCACCGTACGAGCTGATCGACCGGCTGCGCGGTGTGGCGCTGCGACTGGAGGGCTACCTCGTCTGCTCGCCGCGCGCCTGGCGTGACCCGATCTTCACGTCGCGCTTCGCGCGGGCGTACGCGCAGGCGGTGCGATCGAAGAAGAAGTAGGCGGCCGCTCCGAGCCCGCGGGGAGGACCCGATGTACTACATGCTGAGCTGCTTCGGCCCGATGGACCGGGACCGCGCCTCGATCGACGCGGTGCCGGAGATCGAGGGCGTCTCCTGGATGACCGGCCAGCGCATCGCCGTGCCGGTGCCGACGCCGATCGAGGTGGACCTGGACACCTCCGAGGGCGACGCGCTCGTGCCCATGTTCAACTCGGGGATCTTGCTGCTGCGCGACGACATGATCGCGGCGCTGCGGGAGGCCGGCGTCGATAACCTGGACATCTACGACGCCGTCATCCACGACCGGGAGACGGGCGTCGACCACCGGAACTACAACGCCGTGAACATCATCGGCGTCGTCGCATGCGCGGACCTGGGCGCATCGCGGCACGTCGCGCACGGCGAGCCGGTAATCGACGTCGACTTCGACAGCCTGGTCATCGACGAGAGCAAGACGGGCGGCGCGCTGATGTTCCGCCTCGCGGAGAGCATCAACGGGATCGTCGTGCACGAGTCGGTGAAGGAGCACCTGGAGCGCGCCGGGATCCCGTACCTGGACTTCATCGAGCCGGCGGAGTGGGTCGGATGAGCCGGCGCACGGAGGTCGGAGTGAGCGCGATGAGAGGCGAGCAGGATGTCGTCGTGGCCGCGTCGGCCGGGCCGGTGGCCCGGGGACGGATCCTGGGCGTGGCCGACGACGGCGCGCTGATGGTGGGGTGCGACGCGGACGGTACCGAGCCGGTCCCGTGCGACGTGCTGCGCACCGGGCGGGCGCCGGTCGAGCTCGCCGCGGGCGACGTCGTCCTCGTCCTGCTGCCGTTGGGGGGCGAGCCGCGCGGCGTGATCCTCGGCCGCGTCGAGCCGTACGGCGCGGCCACCGAGGCGGCCGGCGGCGATGCCCCTGACGAGCTGGTGCTCGAGGCGCGCCGCAACCTGACGCTGCGCTGCGGCGAGGGCTCGATCACGCTGCGGGAGGACGGCAAGGTCCTGATCAAGGGGAAGGATCTCGTCTCGCACGCCCAGCGGGTGAACCGCATCAAGGGCGGTGCGGTCTCGATCAACTGAAGCGCGATGCCCGCGCCCACCGCCCGTCTGACGTTCCTCCCGGACGTGCTGGAGGAGCATCTCGAGGAGCTGGGGTTCCTGTGGGGTCGTCGCCCCGTCGCGCTGCGCTCCGAGGCGGAGACGCCGCGGACGGTGCGTCATCTGGATGAGCGGATCCAGGCGCACGTTCAGGGCGTGCTCGCGGTCGGCGAGAAGGGCCTCGACCTGATCGCCGCGGGGCTCGACTCGGACGACCCGCTCGCGGTCTTCGCGTCGGCGTTCTCGCTGCTGCACCTCGGGCGGGCCGAGCTCGCGGGCCGCGTCGTCGACGCCTTCGTCGCGGCGCGCGGCCCCACGCTCGGCGCGCTGCGCGACGCGCTTGCGCACGCGCCGAACGCCGAGGCGACCGCGCGGCTCGGTGCCCTGCTCGACGCGCCGGAGGGCGCGGTCGCCGTCGCTGCGGCCGAGGCGCTCGCGTTCCGCGGGGCGCTCCGCCTGACGACGGACCAGCTCGTCCGCTTCCTCGGCGATCCCGATCCGGCGGTGCGCCTGGCGGGGTGGCGCCTCACCGGCTACCTCGGCGCCGAGCTGAGCCCGAAGACGTACGCGGCGGCGCTGCGCGACCACGATGCCGCGGTCGCGTCGGCCGCGCTCTGGGCCGGCGCCTGGTGCGGGGTCCCGGGCGTGCTGCCGGTGGCGCGGCAGCTCGCGGCGCAGGCGTCGCCGGAGCGGCTGGACGACCTGCGGCTGCTCGCGATCCTCGCGGGCCCGGCGGATGCCGACCTCTTCCGAAGGCTCGCCGAGAACGCGGAGCTCGGCCCGGGCCGCCTCCGCCTCCTCGGCACGCTCGGCAACCCCGCACTGATGCACGTGGTGCTTCAGGGGATGGAAGACGCGGATCCGGCGACGGCCGCCGCCGCCGGCGCCGCGTTCGCGAAGATCACCGGGGAGCGCGTGGCGGCCGCGCGCGCCGCGCTGACCGGCGGCGATGCGTTCGAGGACGAGTTCGCCGAGGAGGTCGAACTCCCCGACCCCGAGCGGGCGCGCCTCGTCTGGCGACGCCTGGCGCCACGGGCCGGCGGCGTCGCGCGCCTCTGCCGCGGCCTCGACATGGCGCGGCCCGTCGACGCGGCGACGTTCGCCGCCCTCGACATGGAGACGCGCACCGAGATGTTCCTCCGCAGCCGGTTCCACGGCGCGTGGACTGGCTCGCCGCTCCAGCTCGAGGCGTTTCCGCTCCGCTTCGACTGAGCCGGCGCCGCACGCGCCGGTCGCGCCTCCCGGATCAGCCGGCGGGGGCGGCCTCGACCGGCGCCCCGCCGTCCAGCCGGAGCACCCCCTCCGCCACCATATCGCCGAGGAACTTCACGAACGCCGCGTCCGGCATCTCGGGCGGGAACGCGCCGCTGTCGCGGAGCCGCCGGAGGTGCTCCGGGGCCGTCGCCGTGCCGTCGAAGAGCGTGAGCAGCGTGGCGACGTTGACGGACAGCTCGACCGTGCGGCGGAAGGGATACTCCACCTGCACCTTCGCCGCGGTCACGGTCCAGCCGCCGTCGCCAGCGGCATGCGTGAGGACGAGCCGCGCCGCATCGGAGAGGCGGGGGCGGGCGGCCGCGAGCCGCTCCACCCAACTGCCGTCGGAAACGGCGGTCATCCAGGCGACGAGGGCGTCCGCCTCCGCCGCGCCCGCGCCCTCACCGTTCTCGCGGCGGACCGAGAACGACGGCCGCGGCCCGTGCCGCTGCGCGACCAGCGTCAGGTAGAGGATCCGCTCGGCCTCCAGCCGCTTGTAGAGCTGGCTGCGCTGCTCGGCGATCGCCCACGGCACGACCCCCATGGAGGCGAGCCTCAGGTAGTAGTCCGTCGGCGGCAGCTCGAAGTGCGTGACGACGAGGAGGTCGAACTCCGCCTCCGCCTCGCCGAGCCAGCCGCGGATCCGGTCCTCCAGCGTTGCGCCGGCGCGATCCGTCGCCATGCAGGTGCAGTAGAGCCGGCCGCCGCGCTCGAGGTGGTCCGGCAGCCCCTCGATCAGGCGGCGGAACACCGCCTCGCCGTCCTCGCCGGCGTCGCGGAAGATCACCTCCGGCCCCGAGGCCGGGACGTACGGCGGGTGCGCGACGATGCGGTCGAACGTCAGCCCGGCGACCGGCGCGTAGAGGTCGCCCTGGAGCGCCGTGACGTTGTCGATCCCGTTGAGGCGCGCGTTGAACTCCGCGAACCGCGTCGAGCGCTCGGTGATGTCGACGGCCCAGGCGTGGCCGGCGCTGCGCGCGCCGGCGAGCGCCGCGATGCCGGTGCCGGCGCACAGCTCGAGCAGACGCTCGCACGGCGTCGCCGGGAGCTGCTGGAGGAACGTGTGCGTGTTGCTGGTGAGGGCCGGGAAGACGGCGTCGGGGCGCATCAGCTCCTCGGCGCGGAACAGGCCGGGCGCGTGCACGCCGAGGTCGGAGGCGATGTAGAGCGACGCCATCGGATAGAGCATGACCCTGGCGGCCCAGCGGTCGGGCGCCTCCGGGTGCCGGCCGACGAGGCGCAGCGCGGCGAGGGCGGCCAGGCCGTCGTCGCCCAGGAGGCGGGCGAGCACGGGCGCCTCGACCGGCATGCCGTCCAGGAACATGCGGATCAGCGCGTCGAGGCGGTCGTTCACCTCCGGCGGCGTGGCGCGCCCCTCTCCGAGCGGCTTGAACTGGCCGAGGTCCTTCAGGCCGAGGCGCTCACAGATCGCGGCAGTCGTGTAGCCGGCGCCGGCGAGGAACTCGCGCGCGGCGGCGAACTCGGCGTCGGAGCCGAAACGGAACGGCAGCATGCGGGTCTTCGGGCGCGTCACGGCGTGGCCACCCAGGCCCCGGCCAGCGCCGCCAGCGGCGAGGCGATGGACTGGAAGCGGACGAGGCGGACGGCGGCGCGGTCCTTCATCGAGGCGAGCGGCATGAGTCCGTGGTCCATCAGGCGGGCGGCGACGCGCTCGGACATGAGCGTCTCGGCGCACGGCTGGGCGGTCACTTCCCCGCCCTCGCGCCGCAGGTGGAACGGCAGATCGTCGATCTCAGCGTCCATCCCGGGGCGGAGCGCCCAGCCGGCGCGCGCGTAGCTGCGGGCAAGCAGCAGCGCGCAGGCGAGCGCCGGGTTCCCCCAGAGGTAATCCTCGTGGCGCGCCCCGGGCGGCAACTCCTCGAACTCCAGCTCGTCGCACGGATCCGTGTCCGCGCCGTACGGGAGGCGGAGCAGGAAGCGCGGCAGCGCGAGCCCCAGGTAGCGCGCCTCGGGGCGGCGGCGCAGCGCCTCCCAGGCCGGGTTCGCCGCTGGCGCCCACTCGCTGGCGTCCGGCGCAGCCTCGAAGCCACCGAGCCCCGCGAGCGACGGCGCCGCTGCGGAGATCCAGGGCGCGCGGAGCCGCGCCGCGACGGCGCCGATGCGCCCGAGCAGCGCGAGATCGGCCGCGTCGGCGCCGAAGTCGTACAGCCCGGCGAGCAGCGCCCAGCGCGCCCCGTCCAGCTCCTGCCCGGCCGCGCGCTCCAGCAGCCGCGCCAGGCCGCTCGCGGCCGGGCTCGCCGCGTCCGCGAGGTCCGCCGCAAGCTCCTCCCGGGAGACGTCGACGAGGTAGAACCGCAGCCGCGCGTCCGTCTCCGTGCGGCGAACCACGAACCATGCGCCCCGCCAGAGCGCCTCGAGCGCCTGGAACGCCGGATCGTGCAGCACCGCCCGCACGATGGCCGCGGCGGCTTCGGCCGCCTGCGCCCGCAGGTCGGCGTGCGCTGGATCGGGGTCGCGCACGAGGTGCGGCGCGACGATGCGCTGGAGGTAGTCGTAGAACGCATCGCCGGTGGGCGCGGGCGCCGCCGCCGGGGCCGGACCGGCCGCATCCACGATCTGGTCGAGGAGCCCGCCGGCGGTCGGCGGCGCGGCCGACGGCGCCGCGGGCGCGCTCCGCGGCTGCGCCGGCGCCGCCGGCCGGCGCAGCTCCGTCTCCAGCTCCTTCAGCCGGCGCAGCACCGGCAGCCGCTGCGCGACGCGGTCCGGATGGAAGTCGTCGATCTCCCGGAACTCGATGCCGAACGCCAGCTCGGCGCCATCGAGCGCGACCTCGACGCGCGGCGCGACGCGGGCGAGCGCGGCATCGAGGTCGTCGCGGTCGATGCGCAGCAGCGGGCGACGCGCCAGCTCGATGGCCGGCGCCTCACCGCGCCGGCCTCGCCCGCTGAAGTCGCCGAGCAACGCGACGCAGAACGGCGCGTCGGGCGCCGGCCGGGCGGGCGGCGCCTCGCCGAGCGTGATGTCGAGACGCACGTCGCTTCGCGGGTCGTGGCTGGGCATGGTCGGCCTCCGGCGGGGGAGAACGGAACGCGTAGAAGGTGGCTCGGCCCGCCGGAGGTCGCAAGCCGCGTCGCGCGGGGCTGCCCCGATCGCGCGGCTCGGGCGCCGTAAGCGTCGAGGCGGCATTGATTTCGCAATGCCGCCGTCCCGGTCCGTGGGCGGCGGGGGCCCGCCCCCCCCCGGCCCCGCCGCGGCGGGCCCCCCCCCCCCCCCCCCCCCCACCCCCC
>JADGGV010000300.1 GCA_019689775.1 Gemmatimonadota bacterium | reverse complement strand
CGCCTCCACCGCCCCCTCCTGCTCGAGCACCCACAGCTCCGCGTCGGGGAGGAGCGGCTCGAGCTTCACGGCGTCCTTCGCCGTGGTGATCACCGCCGCGCCCGCGGCCGCCGCCGCGATCCGCGCGGCGTCGTCGCGCGTGTAGGTGTGATGATCCCGGAACTCCAGCGAGCCGGTCAGCACGGCGCCGGCCGCCCGGGCCTGCGCGAAAAACGACGCCGGCTCCGCGATCGCGCACACCGCGACGCCGCGCGGCGCTCCCGCCGCCGCCGACCACCGGGCGCATCCGTCACCGACCCCGTCGAGCGATGCAAGCCGCCGCCCCGGCCGCGCCGCGGTGGACGGCGCCGCGCCCGGCCGCCGCAGCCACCCCGCCGGCCGGAGCGCCACGATCGCGGCCGCCGCGCCGGGGGCGAACCGGCGCAGCTCGCCCGCCACCGCGGCCGCCGCCGCCGCCGGGGCCGTCCGGCGCGTGACCACGACGACGTTCGCACGGGCCAGCGCCGCCGGCGCCTCCCGCCACGGGCCTCGCGGCAGCAGCCGGGGCCGCGCGCTCCAGCGCTCCGCCGCGACGAGCACGATGTCGAGATCCCGCGCCAGCCGCCGGTGCTGGAACCCGTCGTCCAGCACCAGCACCGTCGCGCCGGTCGCGAGCGCCCGCCGCGCCCCGATCCGCCGGTCTCGCTCCGCGATCACCGGTACGTCGGGGTGCCAGCGGGCGTGCAGCGCCGGCTCGTCCGCCGCGTAGCCGCCGTGCAGCACGGCCGGGCGCGCACCACGCCGCAGCAGCTCGTCGACCAGCCAGCGGGTGAACGGCGTCTTCCCCGTGCCGCCCACCGTCAGGTTCCCGACGCTCACGACGGGCGCCGCGACCCGCTCGACGCGCCACACGCCCCGCGCGTACGCCCCGTGGTACGCCGCCGCGCCGGCCCGGAACAGTAGCTCCGCCGGCGCGAGCGCCACGTCCAGCGCGCGGCCGGGCCACCCGGCCTCCCCGCGCCACCACCGCTGGACGAACGCGGCCGACCGCCCCATTTCAGCCCTCGCCGTCCACCCAGGCCATCAACCGACCCAGCTCGCGCTCGACGTCCGCGGCGATCGACGCCAGCTCCTCGCGCCCCGCGCTCCGCGGGATCATCACCGGCTCGCCGTACGCGATCCGGATGCGCGCGAAGGGCTTCGGCACCAGGAACCGGTCCCACCCCTCGATCCACCACGCCCGGCGCGTCCCCGACGCGCACGGCACCACCGGCAGCCCCGCGACCTGCGCCGCCAGCAGGGCGCCCGGCTTGAGCCGCTCCCGCGGCCCCCGGGGGCCGTCCGGCGTCACGCACAGCGACCGGCCGCGCCGGGCCAGCCGCACCATCTCGCGCAGCGCCGCGCTCCCGCCGCGCGAGCTCGAGCCGCGCACCGCGCCGAAACCCCAGCGCGTCAGCAGGCGCGTCAGGTACTCGCCGTCCCGCGACCGGCTCACCAGGCACACGTGCCCCTCGTCGCGCCGGTTGTGCGCCAGCGGCAGCAGCCGGCCGTGCCACATCACGTAGACGACCGCGCCGCCCCCGTCCAGCCACGACCGGTGCCGCTCGAAGCCCCGGACCTCGTAGCGCACCGTCGCGAACAGTCCATCCAGGAGCAGCCCCGCGGCGCTCGCCGCCACGTCGTAGCGGTCCATCTAGCGCGCCTCCGGGATCAGCTCGGCCGCCAGCGCCGCCACGCGCTCCGCCGTCGTCCGCCCGCCCGGATCCGGGCTCCCCAGCGCCGCGCGCACCCGCGCCAGCCCCGCCAGCGCCGCCGTGCGCTCCGGCGACCCTTCCACCAGCAGCGGCGACAGCGCCGCGGCCAGCGCCGCCGGCGTGGCCGCGTCCTGCACCAGCTCCGGCATGAGCCGGCGCCCCGCCACAAGGTTCACGAGCCCGATGTGCTCGACCCGCACGAGCCGCCGCGCGAGCGCGTACGTCGCCCGGCTCGTCCGGTACGCGATCACCATCGGCGTCCCCGCCAGCGCCGCCTCCAGCGTCGTCGTCCCCGACTTCACCAGCGCGGCGCGGGCGTGGCGCAGGAGCGCCCGCGAGGCCGCCGTCGTCGGGTACGGCACGCCCGCGTACGCCTCGGCCCGTACCGCGGGGGAGCGCGCGACGACCGGGCAGAGGTCCGGATGCGCGCTCCGCACCCGCTCCGCCGCCTCGACGAAGAGCGCCAGGTGCTTCTCCACCTCCTGCGGCCGTGACCCGGGAAACAGTGCGAGGATCGGCTCGTCCGCGATCCCCAGCGCCTCCCGCAGCTCCGCACCCGACGCGTCGTCCGGACCTGCGTCCAGCAGCGGATGCCCGACGAAGCTCACCCGCGCGCCCGCCTCGCGGAAGATCGGCTCCTCGAACGGGAGGATCACCGCCAGCCGGTCCGTCACGCGCGCCAGCTTGCCGATCCGGCTCCGGTGCCACGCCCAGACCTGCGGCGCGATGTAGTACAGCACCGGCACCCCGGCCTTCCGCGCCCGCGCCGCCAGCCGCAGGTTGAAGCCCGGGTAGTCGATCGGGAGCACCAGGTCGACGCCCCGGCGCCGCAGCTCCGCCGTGAGCCGGCGCATCAGCCGCGCGAAGTATGGCAGCCGCGAGACCACCTCCGCGAACCCCATCACGGCCAGCTCCCCGAGGTCCGCCAGCAGCTCCACGCCCACCGCGGCCATCCGCGGCCCCCCGAGCCCGAACAGGCGCGCCTCCGGCCAGCGCCGGCGCAGCGCCTCGGCTACCGCGGCCCCGTGCAGGTCGCCCGACGGCTCCCCCGCCGCCAGCAGGATCGTCGGCCCGCTCACGGCCGCGACTGCCCGGCCAGGTACCAGATCAGGAAGAGGATCACGGCCAGGAGGAGCATCAGCGCCCAGGGCGACATCGGGCGCATCGGACCGTGATGCCGTGGGTAGGGGTTAGCGGGAGGCGGCGGCTTCGACATTCCGCTCGATCCGGCCGATGATCTCCAACGCGACGGCGAGCGCACGACGCCCCTCCTCCCCCGTCACCGCCACCGGCGCGCGCCCCAGCGCCGCCGCCACGAAGCTCTCCAGCTCGCAGCGCAACGGCTCCACGCCGTCGCTCTCCAGCGGGATCCGCTCGACCAGCTCCGCCAGCCCCGCCGGCGCCCCGGCCACCGGTCCGGCGCCGTCCCGGCCCGCCGTCCCGGCCGCCGCGCCCACGAGGCCGCCGTCCGTGCCCGCCAACCCGCCGAGCCGCGCCCCGAAACCCGGCGCGAGCTGCACGCCCGGGCGGAGCCGCAGGAACTCGCCCCGCCCGTTCGCCAGATCCAGGCTCAGGTACCCCGACCGCTGGAAGAACCGGATCTTCCGCGTCCGCTCCAGCGACACCCGGCTTGCCGTCAGATTGGCCACGCCGCCGCCCTCGAACTCCAGTCGCGCGTTCGCGATGTCCGGCGTCGGCGTCAGCACGCCCACGCCCACCGCCGCGATCGCCGTGACCGGCCGCCGCATCAGGCTGAGAACCAGGTCGAGGTCGTGGATCATAAGATCAAGCACGACAGCCACATCAGTGCCCCGAGGCGCGAACGGCGCTAACCGGTGGCACTCCACGAACAGCGGCTCCTCCAGGTACGCCTCCGCCGCGCGCAGCGCACCGTTGAAGCGCTCGACGTGGCCGGTCTGCACCGTGGCCCCGGCGGCGGCGGCCGCCTCGAGGATCCGGTCCGCCGCCTCCAGCGACGGCGCGATCGGCTTCTCGATCAGGACGTGCACGCCCCGCCGGAGCAGGGCGCACGCCACCTCCTCGTGCTGCGAGGTGGGCACGGCGACGACGGCGGCGTCGACCTGGCGCGCCAGCTCCTCGAGCGCGGCGAACGTCCGGAGCCCGAGCCGGGCGCCCACGTCCGCCAGGCGCACCGGGTCGATGTCGTGGATGCCGACGAGGTCGGCGTCGGGAAGGCTGGAGAGGATGCGGGCGTGGTGGAAGCCGAGGCTGCCGACTCCAACCACCCCGACGCGCAGCGCGGACACGCGGGCCTCAGACCGTGATGCCGCGCGGGCTCGACTCGACGAAGGCGAGGAAGCGCTCGACCTCCGGGAGCATGACCAGCTCCTCGCGCGCCCGTGCGAGCGCCTGCGAGACGTTCAGGTCCGACTGGAAGAAGAGTCGGTACGCCCGCTTCAGCTCGCGGCGCACCTCGAGCGGGAAGCCCCGGCGCTGGAGCCCGACGCTGTTCAGCCCGAAGAGCCGCAGCGAGGCGCCGGCCGCCTTGCAGTACGGCGGCACGTCCTTGCGCACCTGCGAGGCGCCGCCCACGAACGCGTGCGTGCCGATGCGCACGAACTGGTGGATCGCCGAGAGGCCGCCGATGCTGGCCCAGTCGTCGATCTCGACGTGCCCGCCCATGTTCACCGCGTTCGACAGGATCACGTGGTTGCCGATGATGCAGTCGTGCGCCACGTGCGCGTACGCCATGATCAGGCAATCGTGGCCGACCTCCGTCCGGCCGTGCGCCGCCGTGCCCCGGTTCAGCGTCACGAACTCCCGGATCACCGTCCGGTCGCCCACGATGAGTTGCGTCGGCTCGCCCCGGTACTTGAGGTCCTGCGGATCACCGCCCAGCACCGCGCCCGACCGCACGTCGCACTCCGCGCCGAGCGTCGTGTCCCGCTCGAGCACGACGTGCGCGCCCAGGCGGGTGCCCGCGCCGATCGTCACGTTCGGGCCGATCACGCAGTACGGGCCGATAACGACGTCCGGTCCCAGCTCCGCGGTCGGGTCCACCACCGCGGTCGGATGGATGTAGGCCGACGGCCAGGCCTTCGTTTGTAGCATCCAACCGCCTCCTTCAGCGGTCTACGATTCCAGCCATCATCTCGGCCTCCGCCACGAGCTGGCCGTCGACGTATCCCGCGCCCTTCATCCGGCACACGCTCCGCCGCAGTTGCAGCATCTCCAGCTCGAAGCGGATCTGGTCGCCCGGCGTGACCGGGCGGCGCCACTTCACGTTGTCCAGCGACATGAAGTAGACGACCTTGTCCTCCGCATCGTCCACCGCCTCCATCAACAGCAGCCCACCGACCTGCGCCATCGCCTCGATGATCAGGACGCCCGGCATCACCGGGTGCCCCGGGTAATGGCCCTGGAAGAACGGCTCGTTGATCGTCACGTTCTTGATCCCGACGATCCGCTTCCCCGGCTCGAACTCCACCACCCGGTCGACCAGCAGCATCGGGTACCGGTGCGGCAGGTACTGCATGATCTTCTGGATGTCGACGATCGGCCGCTGCCCCTCCAGCCCGCCCGCCCGAACGATCTCCGCCGCCAGCTCCACGTTCCCGGCGTGGCTCGGCCGCTCCGCGACGATGTGCCCCTGGATCCGCGCCCCCGTCAGCGCCAGGTCGCCCACGATGTCGCCGATCTTGTGGCGCACGAACTCGTCCGCGTAGCGCAGCGCGCCGCCCCCGACGATCCCCTCCTCATCCAGCACCACCGCGTTCTCCGCCGT
>JADGGV010000299.1 GCA_019689775.1 Gemmatimonadota bacterium | reverse complement strand
TCGACACCGGCTCCGGGAGCGTGCGCCTGGTGCGGATGTGACGCTTGCCGTCCGGCTCGGCGGGCGCCTAGCTTTCGCGCGTCGCCTCACCGAGCCGGACGGATTCGATGCCGCCTCGCGCCACCGCCGTCGTCGGCCTCCTCCTTCTCGCCATCTTCGGTCGCCCGGTGGCCGCCACCGGCCAGACGCTCGTCGGCCGCGTCGTCGAGGCGCAGGACGGCGTGGGCGTCGTCGGGGCGTTCCTCCAGCTCCTGGACGACGACGGCCGCACCCGCGCCGCCGCGCTCAGCGACTCCACCGGCCGCTTCGTCCTGCACGCGCCCGCGCCCGGCGCCTACCGCGTGCGCGCCGAGCGCATCGGCCGAGAGAGCGTGACCAGTGAGCGCCTCAAGCTTGCGGCCGCCGAGTCGCGCGCGCTCACGCTCGTCGCGCCCGTCGCCGCCATCGACCTCGCGCCGATCCAGGTCTCCGGGAAACCGCGGTGCATCCTGCGCCCCGGCGCAGGCGAGCGCACCGCCCGCGTCTGGGAGGAGGCCCGCAAGGCGCTCCGCATCCACGCCTGGAGCCGCCAGCGGCCGTTCCGCTACACGATGATCCGCACGACGCGGCGCCTCGATCCGCGCTCGCTCGCCGTGCGCCGCGAGACGCGCGACACGAGCGAGGGCACCGGAGTCCGCCCGTTCGCCGCCATCTCCGCCGAGGAGCTCGCCAGGGATGGCTACGTCACGTCCGATGGCCGCGTCTGGACCTACTACGGCCCCGACGCCGACATCCTCCTTTCCGACGAGTTCCTCGACACCCACTGCCTCGAGCTGCGCGACGGCGGGCGCGAGCACCGCGAGCTGATCGGCGTGGGCTTCCGCCCCGTCTCCATCGGCGGCAAGCCGGACATCGCCGGCGTCATCTGGCTGGACCGACGCTCGGCCGAGCTGCGCGCCATCGAGTTCGGCTACACCGGCCTCGACCCCGACCTCCCGCTCGAGGGTGCCGGCGGCCGCGTCGAGTTCCAGCGCCTCGAGTCCGGCGCCTGGCTCGTCAAGCGCTGGTGGGTGCGCGCCCCCACCCTCGGCACCTCCATCTCCATCACGCCGCTCGGCATGCGCCACGGCTATCGGGTCGAGTCGCTCGAGGAGACCGGCGGCGAGATCGTCCGCGTCGACGACGAGGTCGAGCGCCGGCCGCGCGGCGCCATCGCCGGCGTCGTCTTCGACAGCACCCGCGGCGCGCCGCTCGCCGGCGCCTCCGTCTTCCTCTCCGGCACCGGCTACGCCACCACGAGCGACGCCAACGGCCGCTTCCGCCTCGACAGCATCCCGCCCGGCACCTACACGCTCGCGTTCTCGCACCCGCGCGCCGACTCCGTTCCCGTCTACGCCGCTCCGGCGACCGTCTCCGTCGACACCGCCGGCGAGGTCCGCGCCGCGCTCGCCATCCCGGGCCTCGCCTCGCTACGCGAGGCCGCCTGCCCGGGGCAGGAGCCGGAGCGGGCCATCGTCTTCGGCCGGCTCGAGCAGGCCGATCCGCTCCTGGCGCCCTTCTTCGTCGCCGGCCGCTTCGACGACTTCGAGGTGCACGCCCGCTACCTCGTCGCCCGCGGCACGCGCCTCGAGGCCGAGGTGGACGCCGCCGGGCGGTACACGGTGTGCAACGTTCCGCCCGACCGGAGGCTCACGGTCCAGGCGTTCCGCACGCGCCCCGATGGGCGTCGCGTCGTCGGCGGCTCCGCCGTGCTGCACGTCGAACCGGGCGCCATCCTGCGCGTGGACATCCTCGCGCCGAAGTAGGCCTGTCGACGCGACTTGCGGCGCTCCACGCCGCCGCCTAGCTTGGCCGCTCCAGCCGCGCCTCGAGCCGGGAAGGGTCTATGGGTAGCTTCCGATTGGGATCGATCCTCGGCTTCGAGATCCGGATCGACTACTCCTGGTTCGTCATCGTCCTGCTCATCCTGTGGACGCTGTCGCAGGGTGTCTTCCCGGTCGCCTACCCGGGGCTCGCCCGCGGCATTTACCTCGCCATGGGCGCGGCCGGGACCGTCCTCTTCTTCATGTCGCTCCTCGGCCATGAGCTGTCGCACTCGCTCGTCGCCCGCGGGAAGGGGATCCCCGTCGAGGGGATCACGCTCTTCATTTTCGGCGGCATGGCCCGCACCCGCATGGAGGCCGAGTCGCCCGGCGACGAGTTCGTCATCGCCGGCGTCGGCCCGCTCACCAGCGTCGCGCTCGGCGGCCTCTTCGCGCTCCTCGCCTGGGCCGGCGCGCAGGCGCAGGTCAGCGTCGCGTGGACCGGCGTCGCCGCCTACCTCGCCGAGATCAACATCGCGCTCGCCGTCTTCAACCTGCTTCCCGGCTTCCCGCTCGACGGCGGCCGGCTGTTCCGCTCCGCCCTCTGGAAGCTGACCGGCAGCCTCGAGCGGGCCACGCGCTGGGCGACGAACGGCGGGATCTGGATCGGGTACGCCATCGTCGCCTTCGGCATCTTCCAGGTCTTCGCGGGCAACCTGACCGGCGGGATGTGGATGGTCTTCATCGGTTGGTTCCTCCGGAACGCCGCCATGACGAGCTACCGCCAGTTCCGGCTCCAGGCGGTGCTCGAGGACGTGCCCGCGCGCGACTTGATGACGCGCGCGCCGGAGACGGTGCCCGGGGACCTCTCGCTCCGCGACCTCGTCGCGACCCGGTTCCTGCGCCGGCGCTTCCAGGGCTACCCGGTCACCGACGCCGCCGGCCACGCCGTCGGCATCGTCACGCTCCACCAGGTGCGCGAGGTTCCCGAGGACGAGTGGGACCGGCGCACCGTCGCCGACATCATGGCGCCGGCCGACGGGCTCCTCGTCCGCCCCGAGGACAGCATGGTGACGGTCCTCGAGCGCATGCAGGCGTCGCCCACGCGTCGCGTCCTCGTCGCGCGCGACGGCGTCGTCGAGGGGATCGTGACACCGAGCGACGTCGCCGGATGGCTGCGACGCGAGCGCGAGTTCAAACGACAGAGTGGGTGAGTGGGAGAGCGGGGGAGCGGGCGACCGTGCGATCCCCCGCGTCCCCGCTCTTCCACTCCCCCACTCGAGGAAGCCGATGGACCCAGAGATGCCCCCGATCGTGACCACGCAGGTGATCCCCGAGGACCGCCTGCCGCCCGGGTTCGCGCGCACGCTCGAGAACCCGCCCGACCCGCCGGCCGTGCCGCGCCCCGCGGCGACCGTCGTCCTGCTGCGCGACGGCGACGCCGGCCCCGAGGCGCTGCTCCTCCAGCGGCACCGCTCCAGCGGCTTCGTCCCCGGCGCCTACGTCTTCCCGGGCGGCCGCGTCGACGCCGCCGACGCCGACCCGCGGCTGCTCGGCCGCGCGCGCGGCCTCGCCGACGCGCCCGAGCCGGCCGCGCCCTACTGGTTCGCCGCCGTGCGTGAGGTCTTCGAGGAGACGGGCGTGCTCCTGGCCCGCGACGCGGCCGGCCGCCCGGCGCCCGACGCCGCCGGCGAGCCGCGCCTCGCGCGCTGGCGCGAGCGCCTCCTGGACGACGACGCCACCCTCCTCGAGCTGCTCGAGGCCGAGGCGCTCGCCGTGGACCTGCACGAGATCGTGTACTGCGCGCATTGGATCACGCCGCTCGCGGAACCCCGGCGCTACGATACGCGCTTCTTCCTGGCGGCGATGCCGCCCGATCGGGAGGAACGGCTCGATCCGAGGGAGATGACCGACGCCCTCTGGTTGACCCCCGAGGAGGCGCTCCGCCGATTCCGCGACGGCCGCCTCCCGATGGTGTTCCCCACGGTGAAGATGCTCGAGTCCCTCGCCGGGCACGGCTCGGTCAGCCGCACGCTCGCCGCGTTCCGCGGCCGCCCGGTGACCACCGTGCTCCCCCGCCTCGTGCGGACCGCCGGCGGGATCGGCATCGTCGTCGACGACTGAAGGCACCAGAACGCGAAGGGATCCGGCATGGCGAACGCGAAACCGGCCACACTCGGCGAGCTCCGGAAGAGCGGCTACTGCCCCCGCTCCGTCAAGGACGAGATCCGTCAGAACCTGCTGCGCAAGCTCCGCGCGGGCGAGACGCTCTTCCCCGGCATCGTCGGCTACGACGACACCGTCGTGCCGCAGGTGGTGAACGCGCTGCTCTCGCGCCAGAACTTCATCCTGCTCGGCCTGCGGGGCCAGGCGAAGAGCCGCATCATCCGCCAGCTCGTTTCCCTCCTCGACGACGAGATCCCGATCCTCGCCGGCAGCGAGGTCAACGACGACCCGTTCGCGCCGCTCTCCAAGTACGGCCGCACCCTCGTCGAGTCGGAGGGCGATGACGCCCCCATCGCGTGGATCCCCCGCGAGCAGCGCTACGTCGAGAAGCTCGCCACGCCCGACGTCACCGTCGCCGACATCATCGGCGATGTCGATCCGATCCGCGCCGCCCGCGGCGGCCACGTCCTCTCCGACGAGCTGACCATCAACTTCGGCCTGCTCCCCCGCGCCAACCGCGGCATCTTCGCCATCAACGAACTGCCCGACCTGGCGGGCAAGATCCAGGTCGGGCTCTTCAACATCATGCAGGAGGGCGACATCCAGATCAAAGGCTACCCCGTCCGCCTGCCGCTCGACGTGCTGCTCGTCTTCACCGCGAACCCCGAGGACTACACGGCCCGCGGCAAGATCATCACGCCGCTCAAGGACCGCATCGGCGCCGAGATCGCCACCCACTACCCGGAGTCCGTCGAGGCCGGCATCGCCATCACCCAGCAGGAGGCGTGGACCGAGCGCGGCGCGCTCCCGGTCGACATCCCAGACTTCATCGCCGAGGTCATCGAGCGCATCGCCTTCCTCGCCCGCGAGGACAAGCGGATCGACCAGCGCAGCGGCGTCAGCCAGCGCATGCCGATCTCCGTCACCGAGAACGCCGTCTCCAACGCCGAGCGCCGCGCCGTCCTCACCGGCGAGGACTCCGTGATCCCTCGCATCAGCGACATCTACGCTGCGCTCCCGGCGATCACCGGCAAGCTCGAGCTCGAGTATGAGGGGGAGCTCGTCGGCAGCGAGAAGATCGCCCGCGAGCTCGTCTCCCGCGCCGCCGGCGACACGTTCCGCGCCTGGGGCGGCGAGGCCGCCGAGGAGCAGCTCGAAGAGGTCGTCGAGTACTTCGACCGCGGCGGCGTCCTCCAGCTCGACGACGACTCCGCCGCCTCCGCCCTCCTCGAGGGCTTTCGGACCGTCCCCGGCCTCCTCGCCGCCGTCAAGGAGGTCGGCCTCTGGGTCGAGGACTCCCCCGGCCACTCCGCCGCCGCCGCCGAGCTGGTGCTCGAGGCGCTCGTCGCCGAGAAGCGCGTCAGCCGCTCGAGCACCGGGCGGTTCTCCCGCGCCCCCCGCCGCGCCGCGGGCGGCGGGGGGTTCAAGCCCGGATTCGACGCCTGAGGACGGCTCAGCGAGCGCGCTGCCACGCCGCCGGCGAGATGCGCCGCCGCCCGGGCGGGGGGGCGCCCCCCGCCCCCCGCCGGGGCGGGGGCCGGGGGGGGGGGCG
>JADGGV010000298.1 GCA_019689775.1 Gemmatimonadota bacterium | reverse complement strand
CTCGTTTCCACGCCATCGTCGCGTTCCCCCGCCCCCCGCGCCACGCCCCACCTCGCGGCCACGACCGGCCGGCCGCACCGATTCCCTTCCCTGGCACGCGAGTTGAATGTAAGTTGGCCGCGCGTTCCAGAGAGAATCGCCTTCTCGGAGTCCCCGGGTATCTCCCCGGCCGGGGTTCCGCGGGACCGGCGTCCCGCTCCGGCTCGCCATCGGTCGTGCTGGCCGCGTCCGTCTGAGCGTCCAGCCGCGGCCAGCCGCTCGGACTGTTGCGGCCATGCACCATTCGCCGCAACACACCAACAAGCGCGGGTCGCCCGATCCGACCCGCCCCTTGACGTCGAGGGACTCACATTGGGCTAGGCGGAGGAGCCCGGCCGGGGAAGGGTAGAGCGATGAAGACCCGAATGGCAGTCGTGATCGGTGCGGTGTGGGCGCTGGCGGCTGTGCTGCTCACGTCGCTGTACATGATGGGGATCGCGCGCCCCGCAGAGCGCGGCGAGCGGGTGGTCACGCTGTCGCAGCCGGCCGAGGCCGGGACGAGCGCTTCGGCCGCGAAGGCTGGCCACCGGGCGGAGCCGAGCGACACGCCGCGCGCCGTGCCGGGCGGCCGCGCGCCTCGTCGCCTGGCGGGCGGCGCGCTCGCCACCGCGGGTTGCGACGTGCCGACGCCGGGCGGCCAGACGCCGAGCGGCCAGCCGGCGTGCGATGCGGCGTGGCCGTTCGAGCCGTTGCCGCTCGTCATCAAGCAGCCGGTGGCGCAGGCGCCGCTGCTGCCGAGGGTGGTGAGCAGCCTGCCGATGCCGCTGGACTACATCGGCGACGTGAGCGGAATTCTTCCGCCGCCGGTGCAGATCGCGCAGGCGGGGGATGGGCGGAACCTGCTGGCGTGGATTCTCGGCCCGGCGCTGCTGGCGCCGGTCGCGTTCCGGGACCACGACAACCCGGGCTCGCCGATCGTGAACCCGCCGCCGCCGCCGCCGGACACGACGCCGCGGGACACGATGCCGCAGAATCCGCCGCCGGACACGACGCCGCAGAATCCGCCGCCGGATACGACGCCACAGAACCCGCCGCCGGATACGACGCCACAGAATCCGCCGCCGGACACGACGCCGCGCAATCCGCCGCCGCCGGACGGGCCGCCGCCACCGGATGGGCCGCCGCCACCGGATGGGCCGCCGCCGCCACCGCCGCCGCCGCCGCAGGTGGTTCCCGAGCCGGTGAGCATGATCCTGGTGGGGACCGGCCTGGCCGGGATCGCCGTCGGCCGCCGACGCCGCCGGAAGCGCGACGAGGAGTAGGCGGAGCCCACGCCAGTCGGCGCCATCGCCCCCGGGAGACGATCCCGGGGGCGATTCGTTTGCCCGGCGCTCCCGGACGGGCCCGGAATTTCTTGTGCGGCGCAAATATTCCTGGAATATTCGACCGGCTCAACGGGCCGGATCGGGCCCGAACTGGCACCCGGAGGCCGCACATGGCGACTGAGCTGAAGGAGAAGCTTGGGGCGTTCTCGCGGGAGGCCGGCGGCGCGGCGCCGCGTGGCTTCCTCGGGCGGTGGGTCCGCCTGGTCTTGCTGCTGCTGGTGGCGGTCGTCGTGGTGCCGAACTCGGCGACGTACATCAACCCGGGACACGTCGGCATCGTGATCCACCGGCTTGGCGGAGGCGTGGATCCCCAGCCGATCGGCCCGGGCGTGCACGCGCGGATGCCGCTGGTCACGGCGATCGAGGAGTATCCGACGTACATGCAGACGCTGGTGCTGATGCGCCGGGGCCCGGAGGGCGGCAGGAACGATGAGATCAACGTGAACAGCGTGGAGGGGCAGCCGCTCTCGCTGGACGTCTCGATGTCGTTCGAGCTGGACCCGGCGCGGGTGCCGTACCTCTACCAGACGTTCCGGACGGACATCGGGACGATCCAGCACGGCTACGTGAAGCAGGCGATCCGGCAGGCGCTCCAGGAGGTGGTCGGGCAGGAGGAGATCGCGAACATCATCGGGCCGAAGAAGGCGGAGGTGGTGGCGCGGACGGAGTCGCTGCTCGTGGACCGGCTCTCTCCCTACGGGATCCAGGTGAAGCAGTTCACGATCAACGAGCTGCGCGCGCCGCAACCCGTCATCGAGGCGATCAACGCCAAGAACGTGATGCAGCAGCAGGCGCTGACGGCGCAGAACGAGCTTCAGAAGCGCCGCTTCGAGGCGCTCGGCGACTCGATCAAGGCGGCGGGCCGGGCGAAGGCGATCCTGGCCGAGGCGGAGGCGCAGGCGCGCGCGAACGAGCTGCTCGCGCGGAGCCTCACGCCGACGCTCGTGCAGTACGAGATCATGAAGCGGTGGGACGGGAAGCTACCCCAGGTGTCGGGCGGCGCCACCCCGCTGATCCAGCTCCCGCATCCCTAGCCTGCAACCCTGCGTGCGGGCGCGTCGTCTAATCCCTCGAAACCGATCGGCGAGCGACGCCGTAGGTTGGGAGGGAGGTGACGACGATGATCATGGAAACGATCCAGATCCTGGCTCTGGTGCTCACGTTGACGGCTCTCGGCGTCCGCACGGCGGCGCACACCACGGCGATCCGGCGCGGATTCGGTCGGGATCGTCGCGGGTCGACGGCCCGGTCGGCGCGCTGACCGCATCGCCGGCTGTGGCGGGCCCGGTGGCCGCGGCGATCGGAGCGCGGGCGCGCTCCGGCCGTGGCGCGAGCCGACGGCACCGGGCACCCGCCGCCGCGAGGCCTGAGCCAGCGCGGGCCGCGAGCCCGCTCTGCGCCGCCCCTGTCGGGCGGCGCTTCGTTTTTCGGGCTCCGGCCGGCTTTGACGTGGGTGCCGCCGCGGGCGTATCTTCGACCGCGCTAGCCGCCAGGGGTATCCGGGACGGAGCGCCCGGATTGAGAGAGACCCTTGGAACCTGACCCGGTTGAGACCGGCGGAGGGAGCGCGGCGATGCGGCGTCTTCCTGGTCGGGCCCCACCCCCTCGAAGATGGCGTCGCGCCGCCCACCCGGGCGGCGTTTTCGTTCCCGGGCGCCGCCCCGCCGGCTCCAGCCACGGAGGAGCCGCACGATGCGCACTCGATCCGACATCCGACCCGGCCGCGCGGACGGCGCGCCGCCGCGCGCGAGCACGTTCGCGGAGGCGTACCCGAACTCGCGGCGCGTCTACGTGGAGGGCACGCGCGGCGTGCGCGTGCCGTTCCGCGAGATCTCGCTCTCGGGCGGCGAGCCGCCGTTGCGGATCTACGACACGAGCGGTCCGCAGGACGTGGACGTGCGGGAGGGGCTGCCGCCGCTCCGGCGCGAGTGGATCCTCGCGCGGGGCGACGTGGAGCCGGTCCAGCGCCCCGAGCCCGACGGCCGGATGCGAAACGGCGCCGCGGAGCTGGTCCCCCCCGGGCTGCGCCGCACGCCGCTGCGCGCCCGCGCGGGGCGGCGCGTGACGCAGCTCCATTACGCGCGGCGGGGCGAGATCACGCCGGAGATGGAGTTCGTCGCGCTGCGCGAGGGGCTGGATCCGGAGCTGGTGCGGAGCGAGGTGGCGCGGGGCCGCGCCATCATCCCGGCGAACATCAACCACCCGGAGCTCGAGCCGATGATCATCGGCCGGGCGTTCAAGGTGAAGATCAACGCGAACATCGGGAACTCGGCCGTGACGTCCTCCATCGAGGAGGAGGTCGAGAAGCTGCGCTGGGCGACGCTCTGGGGCGCGGACACGGTCATGGACCTGTCCACGGGGAAGCACATCCACGAGACGCGGCAGTGGATCATCCGCAACTCGCCGGTGCCGATCGGCACGGTGCCGATCTACCAGGCGCTGGAAAAGGTCGGCGGCGTGGCCGAGGACCTTACCTGGGAGATCTACCGCGATACGCTGATCGAGCAGGCGGAGCAGGGCGTCGACTACTTCACGGTGCACGCCGGCGTGCTGCTGCGCTACATCCCGTTGACCGCGCGGCGCGTGACCGGGATCGTCTCGCGCGGCGGCTCGATCATGGCCAAGTGGTGCATGGCGCACCACAAGGAGAACTTCCTCTACACGCACTTCCGCGAGATCTGCGAGATCATGGCGGCGTACGACGTCGCCTTCTCGCTCGGCGACGGGCTGCGGCCGGGGAGCATCGCGGACGCCAACGACGAGGCGCAGTTCGCGGAGCTGCGCACGCAGGGCGAGCTGAACCGCATCGCCTGGGAGTACGACGTTCAGACGATGAACGAGGGCCCGGGACACATCCCGATGCACCTCATCAAGGAGAACATGGACAAGCAGCTCGAGTGGTGCGAGGAGGCGCCGTTCTACACGCTCGGGCCGCTGACGACGGACATCGCGCCCGGCTACGATCATATCACGAGCGCGATCGGCGCGGCGATGATCGGCTGGTACGGCACGGCGATGCTCTGCTACGTGACGCCGAAGGAGCACCTCGGGCTGCCGAACCGCGAGGACGTGAAGCAGGGCGTCATCGCCTACCGCATCGCCGCGCACGCGGCCGACCTGGCCAAGGGCCATCCCCGCGCCCGGGAATGGGACGACGCGCTGTCCAAGGCGCGCTTCGAGTTCCGCTGGGAGGACCAGTTCAACCTCTCGCTCGACCCGGTCACCGCCCGGGCGTACCACGACGAGACGCTCCCGGCGCCGGGCGCGAAGGTGGCGCACTTCTGCTCGATGTGCGGGCCGAAGTTCTGCTCGATGCGGATCACGGAGGACATCCGCAAGTTCGCGGAGGCGGGGATGCAGGAGAAGGCGCGGGAGTTCCGGGAAAGGGGCGGGGAGCTGTACGTGGAAGAAGTCGCAAGGTCCTGATCGGCTCCGGCCCTACGGGCGGCACTACGGCGCGCCGCCGCAGCGGCATCGCTGTTCGGACGCCGGCGCCCGCTACCGGCCTCCACCCTGCGTCCGGCGATCGCACGAGTACCGCCCACGCGGGCCCGACGCCCACACTGTGCCACCCGGCGCGACGGAGAGCGGGAAGTTCGGGGCGTTCCGCGACGCCACCGGTATGGCTGGCCAACGCCGTTCGGCCAGACGCCGAAGCGCAGGAAACGGTCGTTCTTCAACCGACCCGGGTGGCTCGTGATGGCTCCGCAGTGGCGCTACCAGCCGGCGGGCTTGAAGATGGCACCGGTAGGAGAGGGGACCGGGTTCGGGAGCTGGCACTGCCTGAGCAGGCTGGAACGGATTTGGCGCACGAAGCTCGCTTGCTGCAAGAGCTCCGCGCTCGGCTTCCGCCCCGCGTTCGCGACGGGGAACAGGATCCCGACGGGGAGTCCGATCTCTTGCCGGACTATCCTCACTGGCTCAAGCAGATCCGAGTCGTTCGTGATCAACACCGCGCATTCCATTGCGCCCCTGTGCGCATCGTGCAGAAGATGTGTGGCGATGTTCACGTCGGAGCCCTTCTCCTCGGTCCGCACGACGCGGACGAGCCCAGCGCCGTCTGCGCGAGGAAGCCTCACTTCATTCGTGAGGAAGTGGCCGAGAATCACCTCGAGATGTGGATCAGCCGCCCGAATCGCCC
>JADGGV010000297.1 GCA_019689775.1 Gemmatimonadota bacterium | reverse complement strand
CCGCCATCGGTGCGCGAAGCTTGCGTCGGGTCGGCGCCTGAAGCCCGCGTCGCGTCGGTAGCTGAAGCTTGCGTCGGACCGGCGGTTCGATGATCTTTCGGCGCCCCTGAGCAGGCTCATCGCCATCGGGTCCGGCGGCGCCGGGCGCGAGCGTCCACGGAGGAGGAGAAGAATGCCCCTGTTCGGTTCCCTCGCGCACACCTGGTGGTTCCCGCTGCTGTTCACCCTGGCCCTCGGGCACATCTCCAACCTCTGTGTCACGCTGTACCTGCACCGCTCGATGACGCACCAGGGCGTCGTCTTCCATCCGATCGCGAGCCACTTCATGCGCTTCTGGCTGTGGCTGACGACGGGGATGAAGACGCGGGAATGGGTGGCGGTGCACCGGAAGCACCACGCGTTCGCCGACCGTGAGGGCGACCCGCATTCGCCCGAGGTCGACGGCTTCTGGAACATCCTGCTCGGGGGCGTCTTCTTCTACCGCAAGGCGGTGAAGGACCAGGCGCTGCTCGACAAGTACGGCTACGACTGCCCGGACGACTGGATCGAGCGGAACCTCTACAGCCGGTACTCGTTCTGGGGCATCGTGCTGATGCTGGGCGTGGACATCCTGCTGTTCGGGCCGCTAGTGGGGCTGCTGGTCTGGTCGGGGATGGCCGTGTGGGTGCCGATCATGGGCAACATCATCAACGGCGCGGGGCACGCGCTGGGGTACCGGAACTTCCACACGCGCGACCGCAGCCACAACCTCTACCCGTTGGGGATCTGGATCGTGGGTGAGGAGCTGCACAACAACCACCACGCGGACCCGCGGTCGGCGAAGTTCGGGGCGCAGTGGTGGGAGTTCGACATCGGCTGGCTCTACATCCGGCTGCTGTCGGCGCTGCGGCTGGCGAAGGTGGTGTACGCGCGGACGGCATCGGTGCGGGAGTTCTCGGAGCGGCACCTGGCGCGGGCGAAGGACGCGGCGCGCGGCGCGGCGGCGGCGGCGAAGGAACGCGCGGCCGTCGCGAAGGAGCGCGCGCTCGCGGCGAAGGATGCCGCGGTGCACGCGGCCACGGAGGTGATGGCGGAGGCGGCGGAGGCGGCACGCGAGCGCGCGGCGGCGGCGAAGGCGGCGGCGGGAGCGGCGAAGGACGCCGCGGTCGCGGCAGCGGAGGCGGCGGCGGAGGCGGCGCAGGAAGCCGGGAAGCCGCGGGGGCTGGCGCTGGAGTAGCCGCGGGGTGGACGCGGACGGTCCGGCGCGCGGGCGCCGGATCCGCGGAACACGGGGAGGGACGTCGCATGGCGCGGCGTCCCTCTTTTCATGCCAGGGCGCGGCGAGGCAGGCGTCCGGCGGCGAGGTCGGCGAGGATCGCGCGGGCGGCGTGGTAGCCGCAGATCCCGTGGGCGCCGCCGCCCGGCGGCGTCGAGGCGGAGCCGATGTAGAGGCCGGGCGCGCCGGCGCGGTAGGGGTGGAGCGAGGGGCGGGGGCGGAAGAGGACCTGGCGGAGCGTCATGGCGCCGCCGGCGACGTCGCCTCCGACGAGGTTGGCGTCGTGCCGCTCGAGATCGGCGGGGGACCAGGCGCGGCGCGCGAGGATGCGGTCGCGGAACCCCGGGGCGAAGCGCTCGACCTGGCGCTCGATCACGTCGGTCATGTCCCACGTTGCGCCGTTGGGGATGTGGCAGTACGCCCAGGCGACGTGCTTCCCGGCGGGCGCGCGTGTCGGATCGCAGACGCTGGGCTGCGTGAGGAGGCCGAACGGACGGTCGGCGCGCCGTCCCTCCCAGGGGGCGCGCTCGGCGGCGACGATCTCCTCGAGCGTGCCGCCGACGTGGACGGTGCCGGCGCGCCGGCACTCGGGCGCGCTCCAGGGGATCGGCCCGTCCAGCGCCCAGTCGAGCTTGAAGATCCCGGGCCCGTAGCGGAACCGGCGGAACGCGCGGCGCACGCGCGGGGCGATGCGGTCGCCGGCGATGGCGAGGAGCTGGCGGGGCGTCAGGTCGAACAGGACGGCGCGGGCGGGCGGGAGCTCGGCGAGCGACCGGACGGGGGCGCCGCAGCGGATGGCGCCGCCGAGCGCGGCGATGCGGGCGGCGAGCGCGTCCGCGATGCGCGCGGAGCCGCCTTCCGCCACGGGCCAGCCGGAGACGTGGGCGGAGGCGGCGAGCAGGAGCCCGAAGGCCGCGGTCGGCGCCGCGTCGAGCGGGGAGACCGCGTGCGCGGCGCAGCCGGCGAAGAGCGCGCGGGCGGGCGCGTCGCGGAAGGCGGCGCGGGCCAGGGCGGCGGCCGAGCGCAGCGCCTTCGCGGCGAACCGGCCCGCGAGGACCGGGTGCGCCGGCCAGTGCAGCGGCGCGAGCAGCTCCGGGGCGAGGGCGCCGATGCGCTCGACGAAGGGCCCGAGCAGGCGCTCCCACGCGGCGCCGTCGCGGCCGAGCCCGAGCGCCGTCTCGCGCGGCGAGCCGCGCAGCGCGGCGGCGCGCCCGCCGTCCAGCGGGTGCGCGACGGCGATCTCCGGCCGGACCCAGCGGACGTCGACGTCGGCGATCGGCAGACCGTGCAGCGCGGAGCACATCGCCAGGAAGGGGTGCACGCTCGAGCAGAGGTCGTGATGGAAGCCGGGGAGCGTCACCTCCGCCGTGGCCAGACCGCCGCCGGGCCGCGCTTCGGCTTCCAGCACGAGGACGGAGAGGCCCGCCTCGGCCAGGACGACCGCGGCGCTCAGGCCGTTCGGGCCGGCGCCGACGATGACGGCATCGAAGGACATCGGGCCGAGGGGGCGCGGGTGGAAACGAAGACGGCGAGCCGGGGGCTCGCCGTGGGCGCGGTCGCGGAAACCGGGCGTGCGGCTCAGCCGACCTTGAGGAGCTGCCGCAGCTCCTCGGGCGAGAGCTCGCTCGCCCGGCGGGAGCCGAGCCGGCTGCCGGCGCGGTTGACCTGCACGCGCGGCCGACTCGTCAACAGGCTGCCCCCGCCGGTGTAGTCGTACGCCTCGATCGAGATGCGTTCGAACTTGTAGCCGAGGAGCCTCTCGATGTCGTGCACCTGGGCCAGGTCGCCGCCGCTCATGAACGTGACCGCGGTGCCGGTGGCGCCCGCGCGGCCGGTCCGGCCGATGCGGTGGATGTAATCCTCGGGGTCCTGCGGCACGTCGAAGTTGACGACGTGGCTGATCCCCTCGATGTCGAGCCCGCGCTGCGCCACATCCGTGGCGACGAGCACGCGGACGTGGCCGCGGTCGAACTCGTCGAGCGCGCGGCGGCGCTCCTTCATGTCGCGGTCGCCGTGGAGCACGGTGCACGAGACACCCGCGCGCTGGAGCCGCGCGCCGAGGATGTCGGCACCGTGCTTCGTGCGCGTGAAGACGAGCACCTGGTCCCAGTCGGGCTGCGCGAGCAGCTCGAGGAGCAGGTCGACCTTCTTCTCCGGTCGGACCGAGTAGACCTTCTGCTCGATGCCGGTGGCCGCGGTATTCGGCCGGGCGACCTCGACCCAGACCGGATCGTCGAGGATCCGCAGCGCCAGCGCGTGCACCCCGTTCGGCATGGTCGCGGAGAAGAACAGCGTCTGCCGCTTCTTCGGCAGGTGGCGCAGGATCTCGTCGATCTGCGGGCGGAAGCCCATGTCCAGCATCCGGTCCGCCTCGTCGAGGACGAGCGTCTCGATCTCGGAGAGGTCGATGGTGCCACGCTCGAGGTGGTCGATCAGCCGGCCCGGCGTGGCGACGACGATGTCGAAGCCGGCGCGCAGGTCCCGGATCTGCTGCCGGATCGGAAGCCCGCCGACCAGCTCCCCGACGAAGAGCTGAAGGTACTTCGAGAGCGCACGCGCGTCCGCCGCGACCTGCTGCGCGAGCTCGCGCGTCGGGCAGAGGATCAGCGTGTACAGCCCCTCGCGGTCGCCGTGCTTCTCCAACGCCGGGATCAGGAAGGACGCGGTCTTGCCGGTCCCCGTCTGGGCGATGCCGACCAGGTCGCGGCCGGTGCGGGCGACCGGGATGGCCTTCTGCTGGATCGGGGTGGGCTCCTCCCAGCCCAGTTCACGGATGGCGCGGAGGATGGCGGGAGCCGACGTCAGCTCGTCGAACTTCATGGTGCGGTCGCTCAAACGGGGTCCTTCGACACGAGCACGAAAAAAAGCGAGAAGCCGGCTCGCTGGTCTGACGCGTCGGGCACGGCGGCGTCCGACGAGTCAGGGATCGGCGATCCGGCTTCGCACTAATCCACGACGCAATATAGCCACAGCGGTGCGCGAGTGCAACCGTTATTGCAAGGCGGCATTGGACGTTTGGGCCGGCGGGTGCGCGGGCGACGGATCGAAGCGGGATGGGGGCGTGGGAGCGAGGTTCAATCGTAGAGGCAGACGAAGACGGTATGCATCGGGGGGAGTCCGGCGCGCAGGCGCCAGGCCTCGCGCCATACGGCGCGGGCGGCGGCTCCCCGGGGGAGGAGATCGAGCGCCCGCTGGTAGTGTCGGAGGGCGGACCGGCGCGCCGAGGCGGCCTCGCGCCGATAGGCGGCGGTGTCGAGGCGGCTGGCGGAGCTGCCGATGCCGCTGGCGACGGCGACGATGTCGCCGTAGGCGCGGGCGAGGAGGAGGTGGAGGCGGGCCTGGCGCGCGTCGCCGACGATGTCGGCGGCGGCCTTCTCGCCGGCGTCGATGATGCGGCGGAACTGGTTGGCGCCGTGCTCGCAGGGGCGGTCCTCGAAGCCGTTGGCGAGGAGCTCGAGGAAGAGGTCCTGACGGAGCGGGCCGGGGGGCGCCGCGGCGTAGGCGTCCCAGGCGAGGTTGCCGGCGTAGGCGAACTCGTGGCTGATCGGGAGTGTGTCGGAGCGGATCCCGAGGCTGTCGAGCCGCTCACGCATCGGGCCGCCGGCGGCCTCGTCGGCGGGGGTGCGGCGGTAGGCGGCGGCGAGGAGGCGGTCGACGAGCCAGAGCGCGGCGGCGCGTCGCTCGGCGGGGAGCGTGGTGACGGCGTCGCGCCAGCGGTCGAGCGCGTCGAGGAGCGCGGAGTCCGCCGCGGCGCTCCAGTTGCGGGTAGCGCCGGGGTCGGTGCCGGCGCTGTCGGCGAGCGCGAGGAGGTCGCGGGTGAGGTCGGGGTCGAGACCCGCGCTGTCGGCGAGCTCGGCGAGCGTCGGCGCGGTGGAGCGGGGCTCGGGCGTGGCGTCGCGGGTGGGGTCGATGCCGGAGATGGTCGCCCAGGCGCCGGCCTCGATCCCCTGGCGGTAGCCGCGCCAGCCGGTGGCGACCCAGCGACCGGGGAGGCGCCAGGTGGCGAGCGCCTCGTAGTCGGAGAGCGGCCAGCGGGCGCCGCGGAGCGTGTCGGGCTCGCCGAAGCGGTGGGCGAAGGCGCGGCGCAGGCGCTGGGCGGCGGCGACGCCGGAGGTGTCGTCCTCGTCGGTCTCGGCCTCGACGCGGATGGCGCCGAGGCGGCACTCGTCGAGATCGGCCTGGCCGTCGGTCCGCTCGGGGGGGAGCCGGGCGGCGTCGGGCATCGGTGGGGGGAAGAAGTAGGCCGAGCGGATCGCG